>JAVBSE010000125.1:0-21634 GCA_031547315.1 Opitutales bacterium | reverse complement strand
CTGAATTCTATAAAATGAGTAATTATAGCTTTTTGATTTTGTTCAAAGTGTCCGTAAAGTTTACGTCTCTTTAGTTTATTTGCTTCAACATTGCAGAGTTTTGATAAATCGTCATATAGTTCTTTTCGTGCGAGTTTGAACCCTAAAGGTGTATTTTTTTGAGTAGCACTATATTTTTGAACTATTTTTTCCAATTCAGGGTAGTTTTTTCCTACTGGATATTTTTTAAAATTAGATGACTCAATATAATCTAAAAGTCCTAATTTTTGTGAAGCTTCATCAATTTCGCTTGAAACTGCAACAAGTTCAGAAATTTTTACAGGCGTCCAATTTTGAACGCTGTCAATTCTTGTTCCAAAAAATCTTGTTACTCTTTTGATAGGCGAATCTTTCATAAGCCTTGCATTTCTTGTGTAAATATTACCATAGGCCAATCTTCCTAAAGTAGTTATACCTATAACTTTTTTAGTTTCTAGATGAATAAGAGGGCCACCGCTATTGCCATTAAAAATTGGGCAGTCCATTTCAATTAAATCAGGGCCCATTGCAGTAATTTTACCAGGAGAAGTTAATATAACTCCTCCTGATAGTGAATTCCCTAGGGCAATAATTTCGTCATTAATTTTAATTTCAGTAAAAAGGTCTTTAGAAATTGGTAGCGCAACTGCACCCTCAGGTAAGGAATCTATGGGTGCAATAAAAATGTCTTTATCATCACCAATAAAACCAGAATCAGGAAATTGAACAGGTTTACCATCATAAGTTCCCGCCTTTATTTTCCCATCTGTTGAAATAACGTGAATGTTTGTTATAATATAAAATTTATTATTATAGTTTGCAAAAAATGCAGTAGCACCAGCTCCTCCAAGTCCATCATGCGCATTAGTTGTCATTGTTATTACAGCTTTTCTTGCGTCAACTTCACCATTAGGAGTATCAACATATGCTATCTTGTCTTTACTCTTATTTTTATCTGTATCGCTATCTTTAGTTTTTTTTGAATCATTTGCATTTGTGTTTGATGCAAAGAATTTTTCAAAGTAATTAAATTCATTTTTAACAAAAGCGTCTGAATATTTTTCGCCCAAAGCGTCTAATTTTTTGTGAAGGCGTTCCGCTTCAGTAGCCATTTCTGCTATTCGTTTTTTAATGTCTATACGCAGCATCCTCTTTTTTTCATCACTTAAAGAATGGATCTCTTTATCATCATTTTTGATAGCTTTAAATGTGGGTTGCAGATAGCTATTTGTGTTATCGCTTTCATCATCTTGAGCCTGCAAAGCAAAGCCAAAAAGGGCTGAAAAAATTACAAATACTAAATTCCTAAGTCTTTTTAAATTCAAATACATATTAGACCTTATTATTTCATAACTGCTCTTGCTCTGCCAGAAAAATCGTCTCTCATATCTGAAAATAATGATATATAGCGATTATATTCTTTTTGAAAATATCCATAGACTTTACGTTTTTTTAGTTTGTTACATTCAAGACTGCATAATTTTGAAATATCGTCGTATAAGTCTCTGGTAGCTAATTTGTAGCCTAGTTGGTTGCCTCTTTGCGCATTTGCATATTTGTATGCAATTTTATCTAATTCAGAATAACTAGAGCCCTCTAATATTGATGTGTAATTTCTTTCTATAAAAAATCTGATTCTTGTATAGCGTTCAATAGATGTGCTTAGCTCATCAGCAATATTGGCAAGTTCTGCAGTTTGCACAGGTGTCCAATTGCTAACGTTGTCAATTCTGGTTCCAAAAAATCTAGTTTCTGCCTTAATTGGCGAATTTTCCATCTGTCTTGTATTTTTTTCAAGTTCCCCGTTTGCAACTCTAAGATGAGAACTTACGCCAATCACTTTTTTGCTTTCTAAGTGAATTATAGGTCCGCCGCTGTTGCCTCTGAATATTGGGGCATTTAGTTCTACCACATCAGGACCTACAGATAAAAGAGAGCCCTGCGATGTTAAAACCACTCCGCCTGCAAGAGAATTGCCAAGGGCTACAACGCCATCGCCTTCTTTTGCACTTGCAATAATGTCTTCAGAAATCGGCAGCGCAATCATGCCTTCCGGCAGAGTGTCTATTGGCATTATGCAAATATCTCTGTCGTCACCAATAAAGGCTGCAGAGGTAAACGGAACGTTTACGCCGCTTACTGTTGCAACTTTAAATGTGGTTTTTACAGCTACAACGTGAATATTTGTCATTATAAAATATTTGCCTTTATATTCGCCAATAAAAGCAGTTGCGCCGCCGCCTTCTGCGTAAGATACAACAAGAACAGCTCTTTTTGCGTCTACTGCTCCATTAGGCGTATCTATCATGACAATTTTTATGTCTTTAGTTTCGCCTTTGTCTGAAGCAGTTTTTTCGGATTTGTAAGTTTTTTCGCCTACAAAGTCAAAATTTTTTGTAAGCAAGTTTTCAACTTTGGGAACTCCTAAGTCTTCCAATTTAAATGCTATGCGTTCAACTTCTTTTGCATGTTCTTCAAGGCGTTTTTTTAGGTCTGAAATCAGTCTGCGTTTTTCGTAAGGGCGCAAATCTTTTATATCAAGTTCGTCATTTTGAATAGGTTTGAATATATACTTAGGATATTCCTTTTCGCCTTTAGAATCAGTGCTATTTGCCTGAGCTTCCGCATATGCATAAGAAAATGACAGAGTAAAAATTATTAAAAAAATTTTTTCAAAAATACGTTTTTTCATAAATTGCATATATGCTAAATTTGATTCAAAGCGGGAAAATTCTTATGTCAGAGAATACAGTATTTTAACAGTTTTTGTCAAACCCAAATACAAAAAAAGCCCTGAACAAAATTCAGAGCTTAATATTTAGTTTATACGCTTATGCTATTTCCAGAAAGCGATTCCGCCAGATTTAGGATAAACTGCAGAATACTTGATTCCGGAAGTTATAAGTTCTGCATTTGCAGAAATGATTTCTGAAGAAGCCTTGTCGATATCTGCAGCAAACTCAGCCCACTTTAGCTTAAGATTAACAAATGCCTTGCCTCTGTCAGAGCCATAAGTATCTAGGAAGTCAGAAACATCGCTCAAAGCTTTCTTCTGATCTTTAGCATACATCTTCTTTTCAATAGACTCTAACTTAGACCAAGCAGAAATGCGATTTTCATAAGCTTTCTGAAAGTCTTTAGGGCATGAAGAAATGTTTGTAGACTTCATCATAAGTACAACCTGCCCAATGCTTGTTGCCTTATTAGAGATTGTGGAATCTGTTGCATAAACTGCATCTATAGCTGTTTTTTCTGCGCTCACAGGTGCAGTGCTTTCACAAGCTGTTAAAGCAAAACAAGCTGCCAATAATGATAATATTTTTTTCATATAATTACTAAGATTTGAGGTTAAATGATTAACTAATCCACTTATCGAACAAATTAAAATGGCTTTAAGATTTTTTTTCAAAAAACAAGATTAAACATTCTCGTTAGATGATTGTAAGCCAACTGCAATCTCGGAAACAATGCCTTTTTCCACATAAATTTTTCTTGTGTGTTTTCTGATTATTGGGCGGTATTTTATGAAAATAAAGGCTGCAAAAATACACAAAATGCCGCCAATAAACATCATATTGGTAAGTCCCCAAATATCGCCTAGGTAGCCAAAAATTAGACTTCCTAAAGGAGGTATTCCAAAAAACGACATAGTAAAAATGCTCATAATTCTGCCGCGTTTAGAGTCGTCAACTATTGTTTGTAAAAGAGTGTTGCAAGATGCCGCCACAGCTATCATTCCAAAGCCAAGCGGAAAGCTTACTATCACTGCCAAGCCTACGCTATGCACAAAAGACATTGCAAGCAAGCCCAAGCCAAACAAAAAGCAAGAGCACATCACAAGCCTGCCAAGCCCCAAAACACTTTTTCTTGCCGCCAAATAAATTGCGGCGGTAAGTGCTCCCAAGCCCACTGAAGACATTAAGATACCCAAAGTAGAGCTGTCGCTGTGCAAAGTATTTTTTACAAATGCAGGAAAGAGCATGATAAAAGGTGCGCCAAAAATACTAAAAAAACAAAGCAGTAAAATTATAGAGCGCAGGGGTACAGAGCCCTTCAAATAAATAAAGCCTTCTTTTATCTGCGCCAGTGCGCCAAGCACCACTTGAGGCTTAGGAGAAGGTTTTACTTTTATTATAAAAAGTGAAGAAAGCACTGCTAAAAAGCTAAGAGCATTTATCAAAAAACAGTGTCCTTCACCCACTAAATTTATGAGAACTCCGCCAAGCGCCGGGCCTATAAGCCTAGTGCCATTTATAGCTATGGAATTTAAGGCAATTGCGTTGCCTAAATCGCTCATGGGAACAAGCTTGGAATAGAAAGACTGCCTTGCGGGGGCGTCGAATGAAACAACTATTCCAAAGCACAAACTAATAAGCATAATAAGCTCAATATTTATAAGCCCAAACAAAGTAAGCAGGCTTAAACTAAGCGACAAAAACATTGCCAAAGACTGCGTACAAATCAGAATTTTGCGCCTGTCAAACATATCTGAAACCACGCCGGAAAAAGGAGTCAAAATAAGAGTCGGGAAGTTAGACAAAAATACAACCAAAGAAAACGCCTTTAAATTGCCATCGCTAAGCGAAAGCACAAGCCAGCTCATTGCAATCTGCTGTATCCAAAAGCCAGTAAGCGAAACAAGTTGTCCCGAAAAATACAAAAGAAAATTCTTAGAGCGCAAAGACTTAACAATTTCAGGGAACACGGAAAAATTGTCGGGAATAAGCTCTTTAACGCTTTTTTCTCTGACAATTTCACTGCTTTTGCTAAGCGGCGGTATAGATTTTTGCAGTTTACTTTTGTAGAACATTTCAATTTGCGATTCTCTACTAGATCGCCACAAATGCAATTTAATTTATCTGCAAAATTATAAAGAAAAAATGCTTGCGAAAAAAAGAGTATATTTCAGTATTGAAAGGATGAATAAAATCAGCAGACCAGTAGTGCTAGTAATTCGCGACGGATGGGGTGAAAACCATGATAAATCGCTAGATAAATTTAACGCAATCAATCTTGCAAACGTACCTTTTAGCAAGAATCTTTCAGCAACTTGGCCACGTGCAGAAATTGCAACAAGCGGCCTGGCTGTAGGTTTGCCGGAAGGCATTATGGGCAACTCTGAAGTGGGGCACCAAAACATTGGTGCAGGTCGCATTGTTGACCAAGAAATTGTAAGAATAGACAAAGGGTTTTCAACAGGCTCAATTCTTGAAAGCGAAGTTTTAAAAAGCGCATTTGCAAAGCTAGACAAGGGCGGCGCTCTTCACCTTTTTGGGCTTTGTTCAGACGCAGGCGTTCACGCAATGCTACGCCACCTTTATTCATTGCTTGAAATTTGCGCCAAGAAAAATTACTCAAAAGTTTACTTGCACGCATTTACAGACGGGCGTGATACTGCGCCTACCAGCGGACTTTCATTTATAGAAGAAGTTGAAGGCAAAATGAAAGAAATCGGCGTTGGCAAAGTTGCGTCAGTAATAGGTCGCTTTTGGGCTATGGACAGAGACGAGCGCTGGGACAGAGTTGAAAAAGCATACAACTGCCTTGTCGGTAAAAAAGCAGACGCAGAAGTTACAAATGCTCAGGACGCTTTCAAAAATTACTACGCAAATCCTGCTTCGTCAAACATGACAGGCGACGAATTTATACCTCCAACTTGGATTACAGAAAACGGCGCTCCTATTGGCCGAATTGGCGATGGCGACGCTGTTATATTTTTTAACTTTCGTGGCGACCGCCCTCGTGAAATCACAAGAGCGTTTATTGAAGATGGCTTTGCAGGTTTTGAACGTGGCAAGAAGTTAGATATTTTCTTTGCAACAATGACAGAATATAAAGTTGGTTTGTGCCCAAATATTTTGTTTCCTAAGCCTCCTAAAATGAAAAATATTCTTGGCGAATATATAAGCAATTTAGGTTTGCCACAGTTGCGCTGTGCAGAAACAGAAAAATTTGCGCACGTTACATTCTTTTTTAACGACTATCGTGAAGAACCATTTAAGGGCGAAGACAGAATACTCATAGAATCTCCCAGAGACGTTCAAACTTACGACCAAAAGCCGGAAATGAGCGCACCTGCAGTTGCAAAAGCGGCTGCAGAAGCAATACGCTCTAAAAAATATGCGCTTGTTGTAGTGAACTTTGCAAACCCTGATATGGTAGGCCACACAGGCAATATTGGCGCTGCAATCAAAGCTTGCGAAGCAGTTGACGCAGGTTTGCAAGAGCTTGCAAAAGCTGTCGACGAAACTGACGCAGCAATGCTCATTACTGCAGACCACGGCAATAGTGAACAGCTTTTTGAGCCAGACGCAAATGTTGCCCACACACGCCACACGCTTAACCCTGTAGAGGTAATCCTTTATGGCAAGGGCTTAGAGTGCAAAGAGCTAAGAAGCGGCGGCAGCTTGGGCGATATTGCTCCTACTTTGCTTGAAGTTTTAGGCTTTAAGAAGGCTCCTGAAATGACAGGCGAAAGTTTGATAGTTAAATAAATTTTTATCCGCCTTAAAATTTTTTTAGGGCGGATATTTTCTAAAGGGCTAAAGAAATGAAAAAACGCTACGAGGCAAAAATATCTGAAATCATAAAAGTCTCAACTGATATTGAGGCTTTTGGTGAAGAGTTTGAGCTTTCTATGCCCACAATATTTGCCCTTAATCTTTGCGTGGACGAGCTTTTTACCAATATAGTAGACTACGGCTACAAAAACGCAGCAGATAAATTTGTTGATATAGACTTAGAAATTAAAGAGGGCAATGTTGTCTTAAAAATTGCAGACGATGCCCCTGAATTTAATCCGCTTAAAGACGCAAAAGAGCCAGATTTAAACGCAAGTTTGGAGGATAGGCAAATAGGCGGCTTGGGTGTTTTTTTTGTCAAAAAAAATATGGACGAAGTTTTTTACGAGCGTAAAAACAATCGCAATGAACTAACTTTGATAAAAAAATTGTCATGCTAGAAGTAGAAAATTTGCAAATAAAGTTTGGGGAATTTGAAGCTGTTAGGGGCATAAATTTTTCTATCAAAGAGGGCGAAGCTGTTGCTGTTGTAGGCGAAAGCGGCTCTGGCAAAACTGTAAGTGCAATGAGCGTTTGCAAGCTGCTTCCGCCAGAGCCTGTTTGCAAAATTTTGGGCAAAATAAATTTTAAGGGCAAAGATATTTTGTCTTTAAGCGAGCGTGAATTAAGGGCAATTAGGGGGCGTGAAATTGCATATATTTTTCAAGAGCCTTCTGTTTCGCTAAACCCTGTTTTTACTATTGGCTATCAGATTGCAGAGGCGGTTAAATTGCATTTTCCTGAAGAAAAAGATGTGAGGGGCTGCGTTGTTAAAGCTCTTGAAGAGGTGGGCATAAAAAATGCCGAGGCACGCTATAAGTCTTACCCGCACGAGCTTTCGGGCGGTATGCAGCAAAGGGTAATGATCGCAATGGCCTTAATCTGCAAGCCTTCGCTGCTTATTGCAGACGAGCCCACAACTGCGCTTGATGTTACAATTCAAAAGCAAATTATAGACCTTCTCAAAGAGATACGCTCTAAGCGCAAAATGGCGCTTATGCTGATTACACATAACTTTGGAATTATAAATGGCCTTTGCGAAAAAGTGATAGTTATGTTTAGGGGCAAAATTGTAGAGGCAGGCGAAACAAAAGAAATTTTAAAAAATCCTAAACACCCTTACACAAAGGCTTTGATAGCCTGCATTCCGCAGCTTGGCAAAAAGCAGGAAAAACTAATTTCAATAGACTATTCAAAAATTGAGGAGGCTTTAGATGCAAACAAATAGCCTACTTAAAATTAAAAATTTGTGCGTCAATTACGAACTTGGCGGCGGGCTTTTTTCTGCCTCTAAAAAAAATATTTTAAAGGCGGTAAACAATGTTTCTTTTGAAATAAAAAAAGGCGAAATTCTTGGACTTGTAGGCGAAAGCGGCTCTGGAAAAACCACAACAGGGCGTGCAATAATAAGACTGGCGCCAATTTCATCAGGCGAAGTTTTGTTTGATGGCACTGCTTTGCAAAACCTTTCAGAGAAAGACTTTAGACCCTATCGCAAGCGTGTGCAGATGATATTTCAAGATCCGTTTAATTCTTTAAACCCAAGAATGTCTGTGGCGCAAATAATTTCAGAGCCCCTTGATATCCACTTTAAATTTTCAAAAGCGCAAAAAGAAAAACGCATAAGCGAGCTTCTTGAAAGAGTGGGTTTAAGCGCCGCAAGCGCCGCAAAATTTCCGCACGAATTTTCGGGCGGGCAGCGCCAAAGAATAGGCATTGCAAGGGCGCTTGCAGTAGAGCCTGAGTTTATTATTTGCGACGAACCTGTCAGCGCATTAGACGTTTCTGTGCAGGCGCAAATCATAAATCTTTTGGAAGATTTAAGAAAAGATTTGGGACTTTCAATGCTTTTTATAGCTCATGATTTAGCAGTTGTAGAGCATATCAGCGACAGAATTATTGTAATGACAAATGGCGAAATTGTCGAAGAAGGAGAAGCAGAAAATCTTTGCGCAAATCCCAAACACGAATATACAAAAAAGCTCATAGCCTCTGTGCCAAAATATTTATGAGGTTTTTATTTTTAGCATTTTTAACGTTTTTTTGCTTTGCCTGCACTGAGCGTAAAACTCCTGCGGATATTGCAGTAAATGAAAAAATTCTGCTCATGGGCAACGCTGCAGACCCCGCAAGTTTAGACCCTTCTTTGGCAATAGGGCTTGCCGAATACAAAATACTTTGCGCACTTTTTGAAGGGCTAGTTACTGCCGACACCAAAACACTTGAAGTTTTGCCTGCGGCCGCACAGTCTTGGACTTTAAACGGAAATGTTTATGAATTTAAAATTAGAAAAGACGCAAAGTGGTCTGATGGCGAAGACTTAAAAGCATCTGATTTTGTTTTTGCATTTAAAAGAATTTTGAATCCCAAACTTGGCGCAGAATATTCTAATTTTTTGTATCCTATAAAGAATGCTCAAAAAATTCATAAGGGAATTTTGCCTCCTGAAAATTTGGGTGCGCTAGCGCTTGATGAAAAAACTTTGCGCATAGAGTTAGAGTATCCTTGTCCTCATTTTTTGAGCATGCTCTATCACAGTTCATACTTTCCGCTGCCCGAGCATTTGTTAAAAAAAATGGATGCCACGCAAAAGCGTGACGGGCTTTGGATGCGCCCGCAGTACAGCGTTTCTAACGGACCTTTTACTATTAAAAAATGGAGAGTGAACGACAAAGTAAGCGTCAGAAAAAATCAAAACTATCATGGCGCAAAAAATGTAAAACTTGAGGGCATAGATTTTATTCCCATCTCAAATATCAATACAGAAGAGCGTGCATTTAGGGCGGGGCAGCTGCATATTACAGAGGCTATTGCGCCTTCAAGGCTTGATGTTATCAAAAAAAATATGCCGCAAAATTTGTGCACAGAAGATTTTTTAGGCATATATTATTACCTCTTTAACACAAGCAAAGCGCCGCTAAATGATATACGTGTAAGGCAGGCGCTTTCTATTGCTATTGACAGAAAACTCATCATAGAAAACTTTTTAAAAGCAGGGCAAAAAGAGGCATTTACTTTTGTCCCTGAAAATATAATTAAGAATTACAAAGTGGAATCTCCTTTGCCTAAAGATATTGAAAGTGCAAAAAAACTTTTGGCTCAGGCAGGCTTTGCGGATGGCAAAAATTTTCCTAAGATTACTTTGACTTACAATAGTTCTGAACAGCATCGCCCAATTGCAGAGGCAATTCAGGCGTCTTGGAAAAAACATTTAAAAATTGAGGTAGAGCTTTACAATTTGTCTTGGCCTGCCTACCTTGCTGCCAGACGTGAGGGAGACTTTTATATCACAAGGTCCAGCTGGGTTGCAGACTATGCTTCGCCGGAATCTTTTTTAAGTTTATTTGTTTCAGACGGAAGTTTGAATCATAGCAAATGGAAGTCAGAAAAGTTCGACAAACTTTTGGAAGATGCCAAAACTTCAGATGAAATTTTAGCAAAAAAATCTTTTGGAGAAGCGGAAAAAATTTTGCTTAAAGAAGCCCCAATAATGCCTATTTATTTTTACAAGCGTGTTTATCTTAAAGACAGCAGAGTTAAAAATTGGCACACTAATTTGCTAGACTATCACAACTATTTGGATGTTGATTTAGAAAGCGCAGGTGCAAAGTGATACGCTTTTTTTTAAAGAGAATTTTGGGCGCAATACCTGTTTTTTTTGTGATAATCAGCCTTGTGTTTTTTATGGTGCGCCTTGTGCCTGGCGGGCCTTTTGATAAAGAAAAAGCATTGCCTCCGGAAACTTTAGAGGCGCTGAATTCTTACTACAAATTGAATGAGCCTTTGTATGTGCAGTATTTTTCATTCTTAAAAAATTTGGCGCATGGCAAGCTGGGTCCTTCTTACAAATATCAGGGATGGACTGTAAATGAACTTCTTGCCGATCAGGCTTTGGTGTCTTTGGAATTGGGTGCTTATGCGCTTTTATTTGCGCTTATTTTTGGGCTTAGCTTGGGGCTCTTATCGGCAATTTTCAGAAGAAACAAAATAGGCAAAGCTTTAAGTTTATTCAGCCTTACAGGGATATGTTTGCCGGCATTTGTATTGGGTCCTATTTTGATTTTAATATTTTCTTTGCGTCTTAGTTTTTTTAACGCAATGGGCTGGCATTTTTTGTCTGACGCAGTTTTGCCCTCGCTGACTTTGGGCTTATTTTATTCTGCTTGGATTGCACGTTTAATGCGGTCTTCGGCAATTTCAGAAATAGAAAGCCCATACATAAAAACTGCAAGGGCAAAGGGCTGCGCTCCTTTTAGAATTTATTTTGTACATCTTTTAAGAAATGCAATTCAGCCTGTTGTCTCTTACATTGGGCCTGCCGCAGCGGGTTTGCTTACAGGTTCTTTTGTTGTGGAAACTATTTTTCAAATACCCGGTCTTGGCAGATTTTTTATTTCCAGCGCATTAGATAGCGACTACACTATGATAATGGGCTGCGTAATTGTGTATGCCTTTTTTATCATAGCCTTCACCCTGCTTTCAGACCTTCTGCTTGCTGCGTTAAACCCAAGAATTGCAAAGGAGTTTAAAGAGTGAAAAAGCTTTTAAATCTGCCTAAAATTTTGCACAAAAAATATGGACTATGCTTTCTTATTTGCGCATTTACTTGGCTTATTATGCTTACGCTTTGCATTTTTGCAGACTTCATTGCGCCATATTCTTATGAGGCAGAAAATATGGCGCTAAGTGTTAGCACACCAAGTTTAGAGCATATTTTTGGCACAGACAATCTTGGCAGAGACCTTTTTAGCAGGCTACTTTACGGAGGCAGAATTTCTTTTTTGGTTGGGCTTTTGGCAACATCGGTTGCAATAATTATTGGCGTATTTTATGGCATAGTTTCTGGTATGTGCGGCGGCAAGACAGATGCTTTAATGATGCGTTTTGTAGACATAGTTTACTCGCTGCCGTTTACGATTTTTGTTATACTTTTAACGCTTGCATTTGGGCGTTCTATTTGGCTGATATTTATTGCAATAGGCGCAGTAGAGTGGCTTACAATGGCACGCATAGCAAGGGGGCAAACACTTGCGCTAAAGTCTAAACAATTTGTAGAGGCTGCAAGGGCAATGGGACAGGGCAATTATGGAATAATTTTTAAGCATATTTTGCCAAATATTTTAGAGTCTGTTTTTGTTTGCGCAGCCCTAACTATGCCAAGCGTAATGTTGCTTGAAGCCTTCTTAAGCTTTTTGGGACTAGGGGTGCAAGCGCCTTTGCCTTCGCTGGGCAGCCTTATAAAAGATGGCGCAGAGTATATGGAAGATGCGCCTTGGCTTTTAGTTTTCCCGGCAATATTTTTCTCTTTAAGCCTTTATTCAATCAATTATATTGGCGAAAAACTTTCACCCCACAAAAAATGAAAATAGTAATAATAGGCGCAGGCGCAGCAGGAATGTTTTGCGCTGCAAACATAAAAGTAAATAATTCTGAAATTACTGTTTTAGAATCTGGCGATGACATTTTAAGGAAGGTCAAGCAAAGCGGCGGCGGCAGATGCAATATCACAAATAATCAAAATGACATTGCAAAATTTGTGTCAAATTATCCCAGAGGCGGCGGCAGATTAAAGAAGCCCTTTTTGCGCTTTGGTCCGCAAGAAACTCTTGAGTGGTTTGAAGGGCGCGGCGTACGTTTTATTGAAGAAGACGAGGGCAGAATTTTTCCGGAAAGCGAAAACAGCGAAGAAATTGCAAATTGTATTTACTATGAGTGCAGAAGAAATAATGTGCACGTTAAAACAAATTTTACTGTTGAAACAATAGAGTATTTGGGCGACAAATTTTTAATCACAAGCAAATACAAAGAAGTAATTTCTGCAGATAAAATTGTGATTGCAGGCGGCGGGCGTTGGAATGAGGGGCTAAAAAAATCTTTGCAAAATATGGGGCACGATTTTGAAGAAAATCATCCTTCGCTTTTTGCATTTAAAACTGCAAGCAGTAAATTTACAAAGCTTGCGGGCTTAAGTTTTTATGACGCAAAAATATCTTGCCCTGCATTAAAGCTTGAGGCTCAGGGCGGCGTTTTATTTACGCATGAAGGCTTAAGCGGGCCTGCTGTGTTCAAACTTTCGGCGCTTGGCGCAGTTGAATTTGCAAAACTGGACTACAAATTTAAAGTGCAGCTTTCAGCTTTGCATCCTCAAAATTTGTTTAAAGATTTTTGCGCAGAAAGCAGAAAACATTATTCCAAAAAATTAGTTAAAAATATTTATCCGCAAACTCTGTCTAAAAATTTTTGGATAAGTGCGCTTGAGAGTATCAATTTGCCTGAAGATCTTACTTGGGCAAATTTTTCTGCGGCTCAAGAAAAAGCTTTAGAGTCTCAAATTTGCGGCTTGGAATTTGAAGTCTTAGGCAGGGCAGCCACAACAAGCGCCAGAGAATTTGTATCTTGCGGCGGCTTGTCGTTAAATGATGTAGATTTTAAAACTATGCAAAGTAAAAAACAAAAAGATCTTTTCTTTGCAGGAGAGTGCTTAAATATCGATGCCTTCACAGGCGGCTACAACTTGCAAGCTGCGTGGACAACAGGCTATATTGCTGCAAAATCTATTGAAGCTTAAAAGTAAAAGCGTTTTTACTTATTCTGCTATTGACAGTAAAAGCATCTTTGCAAAAGAATGTAAGCAAGATGAATTTGAGGTATTTAGTATTCTTACTTTTAAGTTTTTTTTGTTTTTTATATGCAGAAAATTCTACGCTTTTTATAGACAACTCAGGCTCTGACGGAAAGCCGTCTATGCCAAATTTAAATATTCATGCAAGCGCACTTGCGCATAATAAAGACGCTGTTTTAGAATTTGATTCGTCTTCAGAAAGCGACCTGCGCAAGCATAAAGACAACATTAGCTTTAAGCACACAGATGAAGAAAATACAGTGTCTGAAGATTTTATTTGGAATATAAACAATCAGCTTGGCGGCAAGATTTTTGGCGGCAAAGTTTCTATTAAAGCCTATTTGAAGGGTAAAGAAATCCACAGCGCAAATCTTTTGATAAGGGGTAAAAACCCTACGGCCGCACAAGTTAGAAAATATATTAAAGACAATTGTGGCACGCACTGGTATGCGTGGGCAATTGCACAGCACGAAAGCCGCCAGCATTTCAATGTGTTTAATCAATTTAATACTGAAATTTATGTGAAAATTTCCGGAACGCCAAATCATGGAGCGCCCGATGGTTGGGGCATAATGCAGGTAGATTCTAAGCGAGGCTCTGAAATTACTACCGACGAAGTTTACAACTGGCAAACAAATGTGCTTTCAGGAATCAAGGTAATGGACGGCGCAAAAAGAGAGGCGCAGGCCTACTTTAATGCAGTTAAGCGTACATTTCCAGATAAGTGGGAAGAACCTCCTGCAAGTTTTACTCCGCATAATTGCAAGACTAAACTTAGTGCCTTAGACGCTGCTGTAATTCAAATGTACAATGGCGCAGCAGTTGTGCGCAGGCTAAAAACCACTTTTGGCACTTACACTTACTATCGCTCTGCGTGGCAGTTTGACGAAAATGCCCCTAAGGGAAGCAGATGGTCGTTTAAAGTTAATAATCACGATTACGTTTACAAAGTTATTCATAACGAGCTTGAAGGGAATTTAAAAAGCAATGACTAAGAAAATTTTACTCATATTTTGTACAAGCATTTTTTGCATAAGCGCTTTTGCTTATAATGCCAAAGAGCTTTATACGCACTTGGAAACAGTTTCATTCACAAAGTCGCCAGACGTATTTTATTATTTTGAGACAGACTTCAATAATGACGGCGTGAGCGAAATTTGGATAGCGCACAACAAAAGCCACACAGGCGGCAACGGAATTTATTTTCACGTTTACGAAAAACAGGGCAAGTTTTATGAGATGCTTGATGAAACGCCAACGCTGGATACAAGGCTCTTGGCACTAAGCGGCAAAGATGCGTCAGAAAAAGAAAAGCGCATTATTACATACTTTAAACATAGTGCGGTAAGCGGCTCTTTGGTGTCTTATAAAATTAAAGACGGGCACATTGTAGAGCATGAATATCAAGAGGTTTTTCCTAAAGGAAAAGATGAGGAATTATTCTCAAAAATCTTTTCTGAAAAACACAATATTGTAGAGGAAGTTCCCGCAAAAAATTTTAAAAAATTTCTTAAAGACAAAGGCATAGTTTGCCCCACAGCAGATGGTGTTCAGGTGCTTGGACTAGACTTTGGCGGCACTACAGGAGAGACTCTTTTTTTAAGTAACCCAAGCACAAGTTTTGCAGCCTCAGACTGGCTTGCATTTCATCGCCAAGCAGATAAGACTTGGAAGCCTCTGCAGGTTCATCCAGAAAATCAAAAACTGGTATTCTTTTGCGACTTCAGCTTTATAAGAAAAATTGATGACAAAAAATTTCTGATTTGCTTTGAGCAAGATGCGCCAAGAAAAACAATACTTCGCTTCTATCATATCAGCGCAAACAAAATTTGCAGCTTTGAAATTAAGTACATTTGCGTTGATGAAAGCGATGTGCTTTTAGACCACCCAGAGGCAGAGCATGACTATGCTTTTCTTGAAGCTCTGAATTTTGATTTTGATAAAGACAAAGAATATTTGCATTACGAAGTCTTGGCAAAAAAAGATTTAGTTCAGGCAGATGGTTCAATAAAAATACCCTCAAATCTTAAACTAAGAAAACTCAAAGAAATTCAAGAGATTACGCTGCCAAAAGATAACGACAGAACAAAGCAGTTCTACAAACTTTTGAAAGAGTCTGAAAGCGCAAACTAATAAGTTTAAGCTTATTTAAAAATTTTCAGGCGCTCTGAAAGCGGAGCCTTTTCTGGAACCTCAGGAGTTTCAAGCGACAGTCCAAAGGGCATTTGTGAAAGCAACTTCCAAGATTCAGGTAAATTCCAGGTTTTGCGCACCTCGTCATCAATAATTGGGTTATAATGCTGTAAAGAAGCGCCAAAGCCTGCATCTTCAAGCATAGTCCAAACTGCAAATTGGTGCATTCCGGAGCTATGGTCAGACCACTGGGGGAATTTATCTTTGTAAGAAGGGAAGCTTTCTTGCAGACCTTTTACGACAGTTTCGTCTTCAAAAAATAGTATAGTTCCATAGCCCGAAGCAAAGGCTGTGTTGATTTTTTCTTCAGTATTTTTGTAATTTTCGGGCTTTAACTTCGCTTTTAGCGTATTTTTTACAATGTCCCAAAGCTTGATGTGAGAATTTCCCAATAACAAAACCATTCTTGCAGACTGAGAATTAAAAGGAGAGGGCACATTGTTTAATGCGTACTCCGCCAATGCTTGAATTTCCGCATCAGAAATTGGCGACTTTGAACTTAAGGCATAATGCGATCTTCTATGCGCCACTGCTTCTTTAAAATCTCTTTTCATAATAAGTTTAAATCGCAAAAAATCTGAAAATTTTAAGCAAAAAATGAATGCAAAATCTACTCTTTTGCCTTGAATTTTTTTTACTTTGTTTTAGGATTTACATACATGGAAAAAATCAAAAATTTAGCATACTTGGGAATTGGTTTAGCGTTTACAGCGCTTGTCGGAATGTTAATTGCGTTTTTGGATTTTATATTTATTTTTGCGTCAACAGCCAAAGGAATTGCTGCGGGCGAAACCGAACCTCCTAGTTTTACTGTATTTTTGATAGGTTTTTCTTTAGCCTTTATTTCCATAATACTTTGCGGAATGGTACGCCTTGCCTTGCAGGCAATGATAATCTCTAAAGGCTTTGAAATGGGGCGCAGTGGCATTATTGCCTTCTTTACAGACATCATCAAAGAAGCAAATAAAAAAGAATAAAATTAATTAAAATAGGGGGATATGAAAAGAATTTTTATAATTTTTATTTTGATGCTTTCGCAGTTTCTGTTTGCTTTAAACATATTTACGCCTGAAAAAACTTTGCCTATTAATTCTCATGAATATCGTTTAGATGAAGAACTTGCAATGAGGGCAAGCGATTACTTTAGAATCTATAGTTATTATGAACGTGAGGCTGAAACTATGGATAATCTTGCAAAAGAAATGCTTATTTTGTGTTCAAATGAAGATGAACAAAATAGAATTCTAAATAAGTATAAAAATAGTGTTCCAAAAGAAATTCCAAAGTTGAATACAGAAAGGACGTCAAGTTATAAGCCTTCAGAAGAAGAGGCTGCGTACACAAAAAGAGAAAATGAGATGTATGAAAAGCGCTTAAATAAATTTAGTCAGGATTTAGATAAAATAGTGCTTTTTTATTGGGCTTCTATTTCAAAAGAAGGCAAAAAAAATTCAAATTACAGCGAATTTATAAATGTCTTAAAAACGGAAGATTTAAGGCTCTATAATATGAAGCGTTATTTTGAAATTCTTCAGTCTATGCAGGAACGTAAAGATAAAGAGGCAGAGAGCATATTGCTTGAAAAAATAGACGCTTTATCAAAAGGGAATGTAGGCACAAAGAACTCTTATTTATTAAATTTAGCTTATGGATTCTCTGGTTGCCAAACAGCACCCCAAAAGGGTAGGAAATATGTTTCAGAACCTAGGTTTATAAAAGATGAATTTTTCCCGACAGAAGAAGTTTCAAAAAGTAATATAGATAAAAAATATTACATTCTAGAATACTATAATGTTAATTTTATATCAGGCAAAGAAATGGAATCTGCTAAGCTTAAAATGATAGTTTCTTCTAAAGATGATGTATTTTTTGCTCAAGAAACAGGTGAAGTGTTTTTTACAGAATTAGCCTTTCGTATTCGTGAAAATAAAAATGCAAAAAATTTTGTTGATCTTTTAGGGGGTCTGATTTTAACAGAAATTCCTTATGATTCCTTTCATTCATGCCATCCATGTACAAGAGGATTTTATCTAACAGGAACAATTCCTTTAGGACAAGAAATAGAGCTTAAAAATGAAAGCTTATACTTACGCAAAACTGATACAGATATAAAATATTTTATAAAAATTACGCCACATAAATTTGATAAATAATTTTATTAAAGTGCGTCTGTAAAAATTGTTAGTTTGTCTGCGTTATAGACTATGTAGGAAGTGGGCAATGTGATGATGGCAGTTTCAGATTCGTCTAAAACCATATCTAAAATTGCACGCTTATTTTTGCCAAGTATCGGCAGGTAAATTTCTGACGTGGCAAGTATTGCTGTGCCTGTGATTCCTATGCGCTTTTGTTTTGTTTTGGGATGTTCGGAAACTGCATAGCTTTTAGAGTCTATTAAAAGCGGCAGATTGTTTGGGAATATTGAGGCGCAGTGCCCATCGCTTCCCATGCCAAGTATTAGGCAGTCAAAATGAGGATGTCCGTTTTGCGAGTTTGTAAGTTTTTTTGTAAGCTCTCCATAGTGCATTGCTTCGGCTTCTGGGTCGTTTTCTTCGCCCTTTATTCTGAATATATTTTCAGGTTTAATATTGAGGTGCTTAAAAAAAAGTTCATTCGCAAATTTGAAATTGCTCTCATCAGAATTTGGCGCAACACAGCGTTCATCAACCCAAAAGAAATTTACGCAGGCCCAGTTAATAGTTTTATCAAATTCTTCTGCCCAAATTTTAAACATTTCCTTCGCAGTTTCTCCGCCGGAAAGTGCGATAGAAAAATTTTTGCTTTCGCGCGTTTCGATTTCTTTTTTGAGGCGTTCAGACATCTCTCTTAGCGCCGACTTAGGGTCTTTGAAGCTTTCCAGTGTCATTGTATTTTAGATGTTTGGGTCTAGTCTGCAGACATTTTCTTTTTCTGCTGTTTTTAAAAGCTTAAGTCCGTCAAGTGGGCCATCAGAGCCTGCAGGATAAAGATGCAGGCGTGATTCATTCGGGAAGTCTTGCCAGTATTTGCGTATTGGGTCTATGAATTTCCAGCTTGCTTGCAGGGCGTCGTTACGTGCGTACAGCGTGGAGTCGCCAAGCATTGCGTCTAAGAGCAGCCTTTCATAGGCGTCTGGCAATTTAACTTTATCAAGAGAGCTATATTTAAAATCCATGCTGACCTGACGCACTTCAAAACCTGCTCCAGGGGTTTTAAGCCCAAACATAACAGAAATGCTTTCATCTGGCTGTATGCGTATTACAAGTTTGTTGCAAAAATCATTAGAGCATTTGCTTGTAAAAAGTTTCTGAGGCGTCTCTTTAAAATGCACAACAATTTCAGATTTTTTTTGCGACAACGCTTTACCTGTAGAAAAATAAATAGGCACGCCATTCCATCTCCAATTGTCGATAAAAAGCTTCATTGCAAGATAGGTTTCTGTTTGAGAATCTCTGGCAACATCTTTTTCTTCAACATAGGCTTTTGCTGCTTGCCCATCTATTTGCCCTGCTGCGTACTGCCCTCTTACTACGCTGTTTTTTATATCTTCTTCCGACATAGGGCGCACGCATTTTATAACTTTTGAGATTTCGTCTCTTATAGATTCAGGATCAAAGTTTGCAGGGGCTTCCATTGCCACAAAGGCCATAAGCTGCATCATGTGGTTTTGCACCATATCTCGCATTGCGCCTGCGTGTTCGTAATAGGGGCCTCTGTTTTCAATGCCCAAAGTTTCAGACACGCAAATTTCAATGAAGTCTATATAGTTTCTGTTCCAAAGGGGCTCAAAAATTCCATTTGAAAAACGCAAAACCAAAATATTTTGCACAGTTTCTTTGCCAAGGTAGTGGTCTATTCTGTAAATGCCTTCTTCATCAAAAATTGAAAGCAAATGACTGTTCAAAAGTTTTGCGCTTTCTAAGTTTATGCCAAAAGGTTTTTCTATGATAATGCGTCTCCAGCCATCTTTTGATTTAGGTTTATTTAAGCCATTTTCCTTTAGGCAAGTGGGGATAATTTCGTAAAGATTTGGCGGCGTTGCGCAGTCAAAAACTATTTTGTCATGAAGGCTGTTTTCTTTTTGCAAGCTTTCAATTTTTGCAGCCAGCTTCTGATATTCTTTGCAGTCAGAAGTATTTAGGCTTTGGTAGTAAATGTGCTTTAAAAATTCGTCTAAGAGGCTTTCATTTACATTTTTGTCTTTGCCATATTTTTTTATATTTTCACGCTGAAAGTTCCTGAAACTTTCATCAGAAAATTCTGTGCGAGACGCACCCAAAACTGCAAAATTTTCTGGCAAAAGCCTGCTTTTAAAAAGCTCGTAAACTGCGCAGACCAACTTGCGCTTTGCTAAGTCGCCAGAGGCTCCGAAGATAGTGAGAATTTGTGGATCAGGCTTATTCATTTTTAAGCGTTGTAAGAGCCAGAGCTTGTTTTGCCGCCGGTGTTTGCCCAGTCTGTATGGAAAAATTCTCCTCGTGGGGCGTCTGTACGCTCGTAAGTGTGTGCGCCAAAGTAGTCTCGCTGCGCTTGTATGAGATTTGCGCCTGAAGTATTTTGTCTGATAGAATCAAAGTAGCTTAATGCGCTTGTCATGCAAGGTGTGGGGATGCCTGCAAGCGTTGTTGAAGCCAAAAGGCTGCGCCAAGAAGAGAGTGCAGATTTTATTTTTTCTGCAAAAAAGTCGTCGAAAATTAAATTTTCCAAGTCTTCATTTTCTTCATAGGCTTCAGAAATTTTTGTGAGAAAATCTGCTCTGATAATGCAGCCATTGCGCCAAATTTTTGCAATTGCCGCAAAATCTAAATCCCAATCATAAAATTTGGATGCGCTTGAAAGCAGCGCAAAGCCTTGCGCGTAAGAAATAATTTTAGATGCAAAAAGCGCATCTTTTAGGGCCTCTATTTTTTCTGTTTTTTCGCAATCAAATCTTTGCGTTTTAGAATCAAAAACTTCAGACGCTTTTTGCCTTTGATTTTTGTTTGCAGACAAAAAGCGTGCAAACACAGAACTTGCAATCAGCGTAAGAGGATTGTTGTCGTCTAATGCAGCCATAACGCTCCATTTGCCTGTGCCTTTTTGCCCTGCAATATCTAAAATATTATCTAAGAGATAAGAGCCGTCTTTATCTTTATATTTAAAAATTTGTGCGGTAATTTCTATTAAATAGCTTGAAAGTTCGCCCTTGTTCCACTTTGTAAAAATCTCTGCAATTTCCTCATTAGAAAGCCCGCAGCCAAGTTTTAAAATTTGGTAAGCTTCGCTGATTAGTTGCATGTCGCCATATTCAATTCCGTTGTGGACCATTTTTACAAAATGGCCTGCGCCGCCGCTGCCCATCCACTCACAACAAGGAGAGCCGTCTTCTATTTTTGCGGCAATTGCCTGAAGAATTTTTTTAACGTCATCCCAAGCGTGAATATCGCCCCCAGGCATAATTGAAGGGCCTTTAAGTGCGCCTTCTTCGCCCCCAGAAACCCCGGTGGCAACAAATCGAATATGTTTTGCGCTTAATTCTTCAAAGCGGCGCTCAGAGTCATGAAAGTCTGAATTGCCGCCGTCTATAATAATGTCGTCTCTGTTTAAAAGGGGCAAAAGCTGCTTAATCATTTCGTCTACAGCAGCGCCTGCTTTTATCATCAGAAAGACTTTTCTGGGAGAGCTTAGCGAATTTACAAAGGCTTTTAAATCTTCAAAGCCTTCAAAATTTTTACTTTTGCCGCGGCCTGCCAAAAAATTGCCAACTGCGCTTACGTTAGGGTGGGGGCGATTATAAACAGAAACCTTAAAGCCCTTGCTTTCCATATTTAAAGCCAAATTCTCGCCCATGACAGCAAGACCCACTAAACCGATGTCAGACATAGCCATTTCAAACCTTAATTTTAAATTCTTTTTGCTCACAAAAAAGCAGCAAGCTCAAGTGAAATTTCCACTAAATGAGATATCGCAAATTTATAAAAAAAATAAAGACTAAAATACTTGACCACAAAAGCTAAACTTTATTTTCTTAAAGAATGAGGGAGCTTGGCGTTAAAAGCGTTTTGCGATTTTTGCCAAAAGTGATTTTTTAAAATGAAATTTTCACATTTTTTTATAAACAGACCTAACTTTGCGATAGTGATTTCAATCTTCATAACGCTTTTGGGTTTGATTTCTTTTGTTAACCTGCCAATAACGCAGTATCCTGCAATAGTGCCTCCTATTGTTTCTATAAGCACACGCTACGCAGGGGCTTCGCCTGAAGTTGCAATGGACTCTGTAG
>JAVBSE010000205.1:0-13254 GCA_031547315.1 Opitutales bacterium | reverse complement strand
AAAACTATATTTAAAGAAAACGCGCAGGCATACATATTTGCCGCACTCGGCAAAACTTTGCAAAAAAATGGCAACGACTCTTATTGGAAAGAGCGCAGATTTGAAACAGTAAAAAATCTTGCACCAGACATTCTAATACTCACGCTTGGTACAAACGACGTAAAAGAAATTAACTGGAAAGACCCTGAAAATTTCCGCAAAGACCTAAACGAAATGCTAGATATTTTTGTGGAAAAAAATCCTAAAGTAAAAATTTATCTTGGCACAAATGTGTGGGTGCGTAAAGACGCAATTGGCATAACAAGAGAGCGCATAGAAAATGGGAGTATTCCTATTATTAAAGATGTTGCAAAAAAACGCGGGCTAAAAATTATAGACTTTAATACCCTCACAAAAGACCACCCAGACTGGTATTGCGACGATATTCACCCCAATGAACTAGGCGCATTAAAAATGGCAGAACTTGTCTACCAAACACTAAGCGGCGGCAAAACTGCCCCTGAAGTAGAAAAATTCAGAGGCACAAAATCTGGATTTGAAGGCTTTGAAAAGTATGATTTTCAGTTCAGATACAGAAACTCCAGCCTCATAATTCCTAAAACTCCTACAAAAGACAATAAGTGGGTTTGGGTTACAAGCAGCTTTGAAAATGCAAAAATTCTTCATCCAAAATACAAAGAGCTCTTAGAAAAAGGCTACTACATTTTGCACACAGATTTAGACTCTTGGCTTGCAAATCCTAATGCAATACGCTGGGGCAATGAAGTGCTAAAATACTATCTTAATTTCTTAAATTTTTCTCCGAAAGTAGAAATGATCGGCATTAAAGTTGGCGCCGCTTATGTGCTTAATTTTGCAGCAGCAAACCCTGAAAAAATTGAAGATATGCTCTTTGTAGATCCAATTTTTGACATTTATAAATGGGCTGATGAAAATGAAAGAAATATGAAGCAATTTCTACAAGAATGGCACTTAAATTCTGAAACAAAAGAATCTGTAAAAAACCTTGCAGAAGATAATATCAAAAAGGTATTAGAAGCAGGAACTTCATACCAAATTATTTTCACAGAAAATATCAGTGAAGAAGTAAAAACAGATTCACAAAAGTTTTTTCTAAAAAAACTGCCTACTAAAAGATAAGTAATTTATTTTAGCTTTTTAAAGAAAACCTTGTAAGAATAGGCTGTGTAGCAAAGTATTGTTGGCACACCTATGCCTGCAACGCCAAGCATAATAGATAGCGTTTTTGCGCTAGAAGAATTTTCAATAGAAATTTCTGCAGGTATTATGTACGGATAAGCCAAAGCTGCATGTATCACAATTACGCTTAAAATAAAAATTGAATTAAAGATTATTGCCGCAAAAAATTTCTTTTTATAAACATAAAAATAGCTTGCCGCACCTACAAACAGGGGCATCGCTATAATCATTAAACTAAACAAATCTTCGGCTTCAAATATGTAGAAGAAATAAATGCACAAAGACAAAATGGAAATTATAGACGAATATGTAAATTTTTTGCCTTCATCATTTAATTTAGTTTTTTCAGAAAAATTTTTTTGCCAAGATTCTGACTTTAACGACAAAAATAAATTACCCTGTGAAATACAAAAAAACAAAAGTGCAAATGCTGCGCAAGATCCCTGATAAACTGTTTCAAGACTAAGAGGGCTTGTGAGTTTGCCCTGAAAAATTATGCTCAAAGCAAAGCCAAGTAAAATAACTATTAAAGAGGCAGAAATACAGGCAGTATAGCGCCAAACTTTGCGCCACGTTAAAGACTCTTTCATAAAATAAAATTCAATAGCAGCCACACGCACAATTATAGCCGCAATTAAAAGCATAATTGGCGTATACAAATTTGAAAGTGCAAGCGAGTATGCCTTAGGAAACGCCGCAAAAAGAGCGCCGCCTAAAGTAATAAGCCAAACCTGATTTGCATCCCAAAATGGAGTGATAGAGCCTATTGCAAGATCAGAATGTTCTTTTGATTTAACGCCCAAAATGCAGGCTCCCAAATCAAAACCTCCCAAAATTAAAAACACGCTAAGAAGTACTGCAAGCAGTATAAACCAAATATTTTGTAAGATAAAAATATCCATAATTTTTTGACCTCTTTTAGTATGTTTCACGCACGTCGTTTGCGTCAATTCCTTTGCGAAGTTTGTCTAAAAACACTATGCAAAAAACAACTGTAATTGCGCAGTAAAGCAGAAGAAATAAAATGATAGAAAATAAAATTTCAGAAGGCGCTGCAACTGTTGTTACTGCGTCTTTTGTTTTTAAAATGTGCCAAACTATCCAAGGCTGACGCCCAACTTCTGCACACGCCCAGCCCACTTGCGAGGCAATTAAAGGCAGGAGCACTGAAGGCAAAAAGCACTTCCACAAAATGCGTGGCAAAAGTTTTTCTGTATTAAACAAAATTTTGCGCTGCCAAAAAAGTAAGCCCGCGCCAACAAGCACAAACATTGCACCGCCTAAATATGCCATTAGATGAAAAGTTTGAAAAACAAGATTCACAGGCGGCCAATATTCCGGGCGAATTTTTGCAAGTTCTTCTTTGCTGGAATTAGGATGCAGCTTCAAAAGAAATTCATCTGAAGGCAGGTCGTTTAGCCCCACGATTTTTGCATCTGCCCTTCCATAAGCAAGTATGCTTAAAATGTTTTTGATTCTAAGTCCTTTCACTTCTTTCTTGTCCTCATTTACCCAAGCAAATAAGTACATAGGCGCATGCTCTTGAGTTTCGTAATTTGCCTCAAACGCCGCAATTTTTTCCGGCTGATTTTTAATTACCCCCTGCCCGCTTTTGTGCCCTGTAAAAAGCATTGCAAAGCACGCAAATAAAGAAAATGTTAAGGCAATTTTTGCAGACTTTTCAAACACATCCAAGTTGCGTTTTCTTAAAATGAAATAGGCGCATACGCCCAGTGCAAAAAAACCGCCTGTTATCCACGCTGCACTTGTTGTGTGACTTAGCCTGTCTAAAAACGAGGGCGAAAACACCATTGCAAAAAAATCTTCAATGCGTGCACTGTAAGATGCAATATCTGAACTTGGCGGAACAAAGCCTTCTGCCATACGTTCTGCGCCTTTATAAATGCCAAAGCCTGCAGGCGTATGCATGAAAGAGTTTGCCGCAAGTATCCAAATTGCGCTTAGGTGAGTGCCCAATGCAACCATAGACGTTGCAAACAAATGAGTTTTTGCGCCAACACGCTTCCAGCCAAACAAGGCTATTGCAAGAAACGTAGATTCCAAAAAAAATGCGGCAATAGCTTCTATTGCAAGTGGGCTTCCAAAAATATCGCCCACAAAATTTGAATACACAGGCCAATTTGTGCCAAATTGGAAAACCATTAAAATGCCTGTTGCAACGCCTATTGCAAAAATCAGTCCAAAGAGTTTTAAAAAGAATTTTGCGGCAAGCAGATACTTTTCGTCTTTAGTAAAAACCCACAAAGCCTCTACAATAAAGATATAAAGCGAAAGACCTATACTTATAGGCGGGAAAATATAATGAAAAGCTGCAGTAAGCGCAAAAAATATACGGCTCAAAACTTCTGTATCCATGAAGCTATACTCTACTTTTGCGCAAAAATTTTCAACTTTTAATTTGAGATTTAAAAAATACTTTAGTAGCGTTAAACATTTATCATCTTCTTATTATTATGAAATATTCAATCGGCATAGACATCGGCGGCACAAATACAAAAATTGGCGTAGTAAGCTCTAAAGGCGAAGTTCTGGCAAGAGACAGATTCAACACTACAGATTTTAGCGACTTCAAAAAATACGTAGAAGCCCTTGCAAGCAAAATTAAAGCAATCATGCCCTCTGCAAATGATGCAGAATGCGTTGGCATTGGCATAGGTGCGCCTAACGGAAATTTCTACAAAGGCACTATTGATAACGCTCCCAATTTGCCCTTCCCTAAAGGGCTGGAATACCCTCTTGTTGAAGAACTCAGAAACCACCTTGGCTATCGCCACCTGTATTTAACTAACGACGCAAACGCAGCAGCCTTAGGAGAAAAAATTTATGGCGGGGCAAAAGGCCTAGAACATTTCATAATGATTACGCTTGGTACAGGCCTTGGGTCAGGCATTATTATTGATGGCAAGCTTTTGTATGGCGCAGACGGCGCAGCAGGCGAACTTGGACACACAGTTGCCATCCCAAATGGCAGGCAGTGCAACTGCGGCGGCAAAGGCTGCCTAGAAACCTACGCCTCTGCAACAGGCATTAAGCGCACATTTTTTGAGATGATGGCTCACTTTGGCGGCGGCAGCATTCTTGACGGCAAATCTTGGGATGAGATAGACGCCCTTCAAATTGAACTTGCCGCAAAATCAGGCGACATTGTTGCCTCAGAAACTTATAGAAAGACAGCAGAAATTTTGGGCCGCAGCCTTGCAAGTTTTGTGGCATTTTCACGCCCTCAAGAAATTTTCCTATTTGGCGGGCCTGTAAAAAGCGGAGACCTTCTTTTAGTGCCAACAAAAAAAGCAATGGAAGAAAATTTGTATCCTATCTGGAAAAACAAAATCAAAATAACTCCATCGCATTTGCCGGAATCTGACGCGGCAATTATGGGTGCGTCATCCCTAGTTTGGGATGCAATTTTGCATGAAGAAAAATAAATGCTCCAATTTTCTGAAATAGAAAAGCGCATAATAAATTTGCGCGACGGCGGCTCTAAATTTTCAACAGAGCGCATGATTGCCCTTGCAAATGCGCTTCAAAATCCTGAGCGCAAATTTAAGAGCATACACATTGCAGGCACAAACGGAAAAGGCTCTACCAGCGCCATATTAGAAGCTATTTTAAGGGCTCATGGCTTGCGTGTAGGTATGTTTACCTCTCCTCATTTATTAAAATTAAATGAACGCATTCAGATAAACAGAGAAGAAATTTCAGATGACGCTTTCGTGAAAATTTTTGAAAAGCTTGATAAAATTTCTCAAGAAATTTCTAAAAAAGATTCTGCACTTGCGCCAACTTTTTTTGAGTATATTACAGCAGAAGCCTTTGAATATTTTAAAGATAATAATGTGGATTTTGCTGTCATAGAAACAGGCTTGGGCGGCAGATTGGACGCCACAAATATCCTTACGCCTGAAATTTCTGTAATCACTTCAATTGGGTTTGACCACATGCAATTTTTAGGAAATACTCTCCCCAAAATTGCCGCCGAAAAAGCAGGCATAATTAAAAAAAATGTGCCTGTAATTTGTGGAATTATACCTGAAGAGGCACTTTTAATTATTGAAAAAAAGGCAAAAGAACTAAATGCGCCCATCTACAAACTTTCAGATTTTTTTGACCCTAAAAAAACTTACGAAACAAGCCTCTTAGGCATTTATCAGCGCAAAAATATTGCCCTTGCTATGCTTGTTTGCAAAGTTCTAAAAGAAAGAAATTTGCTAAACTTTGACGAAGCAAAAGCCAGCAGTGCACTTAAAAATATTAAGTGGAATGCTAGGTGGCAAAAAATAAATTTAAACCAAAATCATAAACTCATATTAGACTGCTCACATAACACACAAGGCGCAGAAGAACTAGATTTAAACCTTGAAGCGCTTATTAAAGCCGAAGGCAAAAAGCCTATTATTGCCTGCGGAATTTTAGGAGAAGAACGTGCAATTCCCCTGCTCAAAGTAATTTCAAAGCATGCAAAAGAAATTTTATTTCTCAAAGTAGATGAGCCCAGAGCCCTTGATTTTGCTGCCCTTGAAACTTGTTTGCCACAAAACCATCCCAAGTTTCAAAATCAAAATCTCAAAAATATTTTGGATAAAAATTTTCTTTCCGAAATTTTAAAAGATAATGAAACTCTTGTAATCACAGGCTCTTGCTATCTGGCAGGAGAAGCCCTTGCAATTATCACAAACAAAGATAAAGACAGCTTAAACGACAGGCTTCCACAATAAGTTTTTTAGGAAAGATTCAGATTAGAATCTTTTTGTGCACAAAAAAACTCGCAAAATTTTGCGAGTTTTAAATTTTATTTCTTGTAAAATTATTTAGAAGTTTTGCGACGCTTTGCAATAAATGCAAACATACCTCCACCCAAAGCAACTGTTGCCAAAATACCTGGAAGTGGCTGACCCGAAGGTGTTGCGGCGCTCTGGGGTGCCTGCCCCTTAATATCAAGATAAAAGTCTAAATTTGAATAGCCTGTATAATACTTTCCATTAGATTCAAAACCAAAAGACAAGTCTCCATCTTGCTTTAACCAGCCATCATATGTAATTCCATTTTCATTCATTGAATGAACGCTGTAGCGCTTCATGCCATCAACTTCTAGCCAGAAACCAACCTGGTCGCCAACGTTAAAGTTTTGAGATGAAAAAGAATCTGCCATAGAGTCTAGCGAATAAACATTTTCTGACAAAATATTATTGTTAGAATCAAAAGTATAAACGCCAAAATTTACATTGCTTGAACCTGTAAGGTTTGAAGTCAAAGTAAAGAGCATAGACGCTTCTTGCTGAACTAGGAACATTGTAGACGTTCCCTTATTAATATTAAACGTATAGCCAGAGCCGCTGCCAAAAGTGTAATTTTGAGCAGATACAGCCACTGCAGGAATAAGCGCAAGCGTTAATAAGAATTTACGAATTAATGTTTTCATTTGTGTGTGAATTAGGTGTGTGAATTTTTATAGTAAAGAGAGTCTACACAAATTTAGCAAAAGTCAAAGCTATTCGCTCAAAAATAGCTTACATTCTCCCAACTATTTGACCTTCAACGCCAAATTTAGAATAAACTTTTGCAAGTTCTTCCGGACTGTCTGATATAACCAAAACTTTGTCTTTTTCTTCTAAGACAGTTTTGCCCTTGGGCACAAAATAGTCGCCCCCACGCTTAACCATTACAACAAGAGTATTATCGGGAAAAACTATGTCTAAAAGCCTGTTGCCTCCTTCGAGCATTTGGGCTGTTACTTCAATTTCAGACATTGTCGATTTTATTTCATCTGAAAGCTCTACCCCAAAGTTTGTGGCATTGCTATTTTCAGCACTTGCCAAACCCAGCCAGTTTGCACTAAATGCGACAGTAGTGCCCTGAATCAGAAGCGACATAATTGTAATGAAAAAGACCACATTAAAAATCACATTAGCCTGCGCCACACCTGCAAGCATAGGATAAGTTGCAAAAATAATTGGAACAGCCCCTCTTAATCCCACCCAAGAGATATACCCTCTTTCTTTAAACGGCATTTTAAAAGGAAGCAAGCAAAGCAATACGCTTAAGGGACGTCCAAAAATTATCATAAATGCGCCGATTGAAAGTCCAACACCCGCAATAGGCAAAAGCTCTGAAGGATTAACAAGCAAGCCTAAAGTAAGGAACATAACTATTTGCCACAACCACGCAAAGCCTTCGAAAAATGTAACAATACTGCGCTTATGAACAAACTTTTTATTGCCCACAACCAAACCTGCAATATACACAGCCAAATAACCATTGCCCTTAAGCAAATCTGTAAATGTGAAAGTAAAAAATACTAACGCCAAAAGCAAAACAGAATACAAAGCAGAATTGTCCACATTTATTTTATTTAATACAAACAAAGTAATGCGCCCCATCAAATACCCCAAAAGTGCACCCACCGACATCTGTATGCAAAAATTTATGACAGAGCTCCACAAATTTGTTTCGCCAAGTTGAACTATTGCAATAAAAAACAATGTGAGCATGAACGCCATTGGGTCATTACTGCCGCTTTCAAGCTCTAGCGTTGCTCTAAGTTTTCTATCAATATTTACGCCCTTAGAACGTAAAATAGAAAATACAGACGCAGAGTCTGTTGAAGACATAACAGAAGCAAGCAACATAGACTCTGGAAAGGTTAAAGTGAAATCTTCAAACGCATACGCAGACAAATAATAAATAAAAGTGCCTGTCAAAAGCGCAGTTGCCAAAACGCCAACAGACGCAAGTATCACGCCCTGTTTCCAAATGGGTTTAATTTCAGAATACTTTGTATCCATACCGCCCGAAAACAGTATAATACTAAGCGCCATAACCCCCACAAACTGCGCCAAGTTTGCATTAGAAAACTGAATTCCCAAGCCATCGCTGCCAACAAGCATGCCCACAGTTAAAAACAAAAGCAAAACAGGTATGCCAATTTTATAACCTGCCTTGCCTGCCAAAACGCTTAAAAAAAGTAAGACAGATAGTGTGAGCAAGACTGTCTCAGGCTTGATAATATTTTCTGTCAAAAAACTTAAGGCAAAATACATAAAAATTTTAATCTAAAGAATGCTAGCTTCAAAAAGTACTGATACAGTAAAACACAAAGATTCCTGCATTACAAGCGCACAATCTTAAAAAAGAAAAAATTTATAAAATCAGCATTGCATCGCCGTAAGAAAAAAACCTGTAATCTTTTGCAATTGCCTCTGCGTAAATCTCTTTAAGTTTTTTGATACCTCCACCCTTGCCCTGCTCTACAAATGCTGCAACCAAGCAAAGTAAAGTAGAATGAGGCAAATGAAAATTTGTAATAAGCGCATCGGCAGAAATTATTTTCTGAGGCGGATAAATAAACAAATTTGCATCGCCATAATAAGCGGAATTCAGCTTAAGGTTCTTTCTGCAAAAATCTTCCGAAGCCCTTAGCGAAGTTGTGCCCACCATGAGTTTTTTTGCAGACTTTTCTTGCAAAATTTTTGCAGTCTCAAAAGGTATTTCATAACTTTCCGAGTGCATTTTATGGTCACTTATATTGTCAACTTTTATTGGCTGAAAAGTGCCTATGCCCACATACAAAGTTAAGTCAAAAAATTTGTGATTTTTTGCAATAAGACGCTGATTCAAAGCATCAGTAAAATGCAGACCTGCTGTTGGCGCTGCCGCAGCCAAACGCTTTGAAGAGTCTGCATAAACAGTTTCATAACGTTCATTGTCAAAAGACTTTTCATAGCTGGGACTTTTTTGATTGCGCCCAATATATGGAGGCAAAGGAACAACACCCACGTTTTCGCTTAGCTCTGCAACAGAGGCAAATTTGTTTTCAAAAAAATCTACAATTGCCTGACCATCTTCAAATTTTTCCAAAACTTTTGCCTTAAAAAAATTTTCTAAGCCAAAGACCTCGCCTATTGGAAGTTTCTTGCCCGGCTTAAGCATTACACGCCAAATATTGGCCTCAATCGGCGTAAGCAAAAGACACTCAACCCCACCTCCTGTTTTTCTTTGAGCAAAAATTCTTGCCTTTAAAACAGAAACATTATTTCTAATAAAATTATAACTTTCCGCTTTTAAAATTTCAGGAAGGTCTGAAAACCTGCAGTGCTCTATAGATTCTGAAATCCTATTAAACACAAGCAGTTTAGACTCATCACGCTTTTGCGCAGGAAACTGCGCAATAGCTGCGGGCGGCAAAAAATAATCTAAATCTGACAAGTCCATTTGATAAAGACTTGCAGAAAAAAATCACAGGGTCAAGCCGCCCTTTAAGGCTTAACGTTAAAATCTGTTGAGCATAGCACAAGTTTCTGATTTTTCAGAAAAAGCTCCAAAAACTGAATACTTGCCAGAGCCCATAATGAAAACTAAAACATACAAAAACAAATACATAATAGCAGGCTCTCTTGCGGCAAACGCCATTCCAGAGTGCACCACAAAGGCCGCAACACACATGTTAAAAATTAAAACAGCAGATGCGAATCTTGAAAAAAGCCCAAGTAAAATGAAAACCGAACACACTACCTCTGCAAAAGAGGCAAGCGCAAGCGAAGCATGCACACCCACATGCAAAGGGTCCGGAAAGCTTATTTCTTTGCCGCTAAAAAGCATCTGCATTTTAGGAATTCCATGAGTCAGCATAAATGCGCCTGTTCCTAAACGCAAAAATAAAGATGCCAGATTGTAAGAAAAACTTTTGTCCATAAATATCCTTTCAAAGTTTATGACTGTTTTTATCGCAAAATAATAATAAAAATTAATGCAAAAATTTGCTCGTAAAAATCACCAAGGCTTTTAGCTTAAGAAAATGGAAATTTTAAATTTTGAATTGGGTTCAATGGGCGTTAATTCTTTTCTGATAATTCCAGAAAATTCTGATGCAGTGCTTATAGACGCTCCGGAAAATTCTTACGCCACAATAAAAAACACTCTCCAAAAAAGAGGCAAAAAACTTGGCGCCTTGCTTTTAACACACGGACCTTTTGACCACATTTGGGACGCAAAAAAATTCCAAAATGATGGCGTAAAAATTTATGCCCACCCGGACGGCTCAAAAGTTATTGAAGATGCCGGCATGCAAAATTCAATACTAGGCAGCAATGAGCTAGACGCTGTAAAAATAGATTCCAAACTTTTTGCAGGGCAAATTTTAAAATTTGGCGATGCATAAATTGAAGTAAAAGAAACGCCGGGCCATTGCCCCGGAAGCGTAATTTTTTATATTCCAAACGCAAAGTCCGCCTACGTTGGAGATGTTCTTTTTGCAGGCAGCATAGGACGCACAGACCTTTGGGGCGGCAGTTTTCCTGTTTTAGAAAAATCAATTAAAACTCAAATTTACACACTCCCGAACGATACTAAAATATTCTCAGGCCATGGCCCCTCTTCAAGCGTTGCAGAAGAAAAATCTTCTAACGCCTATGTAAGAGCCTAGCAAAATTTATGCAAAATTCTTCTGACATTTTTTTTATGCAATACGCCCTAGAGCTTGCAAAAAAAGCTTGGGGACAAACGCATCCTAATCCAATGGTTGGCGCAGTAATTGTAAAAAATGGAAAAATAATTTCAGAAGGATTTCATAAAAAAGATGGCTCTGCCCATGCAGAAATTAACGCACTTAAAAATCTTAAAGAAAGTGCAAAAGACGCAAGTATCTATGTTACGCTGGAACCCTGTTCTACAAAAGGACGCACAGGCGCCTGCACAGATGCAATTTTGGCGTCAGGCATAAGCAAAGTTGTAATCGGCACGCTCGACCCAAACCCGCTTCACGCAGGTAAAGCCATTGAAATTTTTAAGGCAAATAATATCGAATGCGTATCGGGAATCTTGGAAGATGATTGTAAAAATCTGAATATGATTTTTAACTACGCAATCACAAAAAAAGAAGCATTTTTGGCCCTAAAATACGCAATTACAGCAAATAAAAAAATTGCAGAAATTTCAGGAAGTCCATCAAAAATAACAGATAAGGAAGCAAGAGAGCACACTATGCATTATCGCAAACTCTTTCCTGCTATTGGCGTTGGCGTTGGCACTTTGATTGCAGATAACCCTGCCCTAAGCTATAAAGATGGCGAAGTTTTTTCATGTAATACTCGCTTAATTTTCGACAAACATTTAAATTCGGCTGATATAAACTTAGATAATTATAAAGTTTTTTCAGATGAGTTTAAAAAACAAACAACCATAGTCTGCTCAAAATTTGCAGACGAAAATAGAATCAAAAAACTAGAAACTTTTGGCGTAAATTTGCTAAAACTTAATGTGAATTTAAACGACAATATTGCCTTTTGGACAGAACTTAAAAAAGAACTTTACTCTCGCAAAATAACAGGGCTTATTGTTGAAGGAGGCGCAAAAATATTGTCTTCTGTACTTGCCTCAAAAGCAGCAAATTTTGTGTTTGAATATAAGTCTGAAAAAGTTTTTCCAGACTCTGCACTAGACGCATTTGAACAAGATCTGCCTGCGCTGAAAAATCAAAAAATTGAAATGCTTGGCAAAGATACTTTGCGCTGCGGTTACTTGAAATAATTTTTTAAGAATTTGCCTCTGCTTTGCTGCAAACTTTTTTGCCAACAAAAGCAAAAATAATGCAAGCAAGGAGTGCGCCCAAAGTATCACACAGCATATCTTTTTGCGCATCCCAAATGTCGCCTTGAGAACCTAGAAATGCTGCGCCCACTTCGCCGCCGTCAATTTCTGCATAGGCCCACTCAATGAGCTCCCAAGCGTTTGCCATAGCCATAATAAACGTAAGCCCAAAAAATGCTGATGCAAAAACAGTGTTTGTTATTTTTTTGCGCCACGCAAATTCTGCAACGCCAAAAGCACTAAGCCCTATTACAAAATGAGCAACTCTGTCATAATGATTTCTTTCAAAACCAAAAGTGTCTGTGATAAAACCGAAAGGCACACGTTCAAAAGAATAATGCGCGCCAACAGTGTGCATCATAAGCCATAAAAACACGAAAAAATAACTTAAATTTGAAAAACGAAACTTTTTGCCAGTAAACAAAAGCGCAAAAAAAACAACTAAGACGCTGGAAATTTCGACCTTCCAAACACCCCAGTCATAAGGCTTGATTGCAGACCAAATTAAAAGACAAATAAATGCCGCAAGTAAAAGAAGTATAAAACTATTTTTCTGTAAAAAATTTTGAGATTCCATTTCGGTCAGACTCTGAATTCTTAAGCTGAAATTACAAGATTAAAACATGACCTTCTAAAAGTAAAATTACTTGGACTAACAAAGTAATCTAGCTTTCTAGGACGGAAAATTAGTATTTTTTAGCTGAGTATTGCAAAGCCCATAATGCTTTATTTTTAATACTCCCTAGATAATTATTACGAAAAACTTTTTCACTATCTATACTAAGCTGGAATAAATCGAATTTTAAAGAATGGACCATTCAATTTATCGGAGACTTCTTGCCTTCTTTGCATTGCATAGATTAGCGCCTTTGGCAGATACCTTTGCAGCTCTGTGCCATCTGTAACTAAAAATAATTATTTTTGAAATCCCAAATTCAAATTGTTCTAAAAATGATACACTTAAAACCTTTAGCATAGTATTTTCGAAACAAAATTGACGAAACAGTAGTGTTTTAAAAATTCAAATATTTTTCTTGCTAGCGAAGGCTGAAAGAGTATAACAGAGTGTTTTAAAAATCTGGGGAGTGTAGCTCAGTGGATAGAGCAGCGGTTTTCTAAACCGTTGGTCGTGGGTTCGAGTCCCGCCTCTCCCGCCAGATTTAAAAGCCTGCAATTCGACGACTTACAGGGGTTTATTTTGTCCAAATTGTACGTTTTTCGACTTATTTTTGAATTCTGTAAGTTGTTGGGTCAACCACAAATTGAGTGGTAATTAGCTTAGCCGTTCTTTTTTTAAAAGTGACTTTTAAATTTGGGTCAACCCCAAAATGAGTGGTAATTAGGTTTAATGCCGCACAGGACAAGGACTCTTAATCTGTAGTTTTCAAAGTTGCGGTAGCCGTAGGCTTGGCGTTGGATCAGCTTCATCTTGCGGTGGAAGCCTTCGGTAAT
>JAVBSE010000208.1:0-3703 GCA_031547315.1 Opitutales bacterium | reverse complement strand
TTACAGATTTGAAAACGTTATAAGAAAAGCGGTTATTTCAAAACTTCCGGAAACTTCTTTTGGTTCTGATGCCTATATATCCAACACCATGGATATTACCGACCTTGAAAAAGCAAAACGTGAAGCCTTAGAAAATTCTTTGCATTTAGAAACTACTTTAAATTCTATAGGAGATGGCGTTATTGCTACCGATGAGAATGAAATCATAACTTTTATGAATCCTATCTCATGCGCACTTACAGGTTACACAAAACAAGAAGCTGTAGGAAAGCATTTGGATGATGTCTTTAACATAGTTTCTTATCTTAATGACGCAAAGGTGGTTTCTCCGATTAAAACCTCTTTAAAAACTCGCGAGATTTCGCTTCTTTCGGCTTATACGGATCTTATTTCAAAAGATGGCAAAAGGTATCATATTGCAGACAGCGCAGCGCCTATTATAAATAATGGCAAACTTACCGGCGCAATTCTTGTTTTCAGAGACGTTACAGAAGAAAATAAAAAACGTGACGAAATTATAGCAAAAAACACCTTCTTAAGTGCTGCTGTTAATATGGCACGCATCACCTACTTTAAATCTGACAACAAATTTAATATCATAGGTGATTTTGATTCAAAATTTTTTGGAGCCGATAATAAAGAAGACTCCCCTACTTTGCATGAATTTGTAGACCCAAGAGACCTTGATTACACAATGCAGGCAGTTGATGCTTTCCTAAAAAGCAATGAGGACAGTTTTAGCTGTTCTTTTAGGTCTAATTATAACGGAAAATTAAGGTACATTCACTGCAATGTAATTAAAGATAAAAGTGAATTTAATCAGAAAAAAGAATATCTTGTGGTGCTGCAAGATGTAAGTGAGGCAAAAAAGCAAGAAGAGAAACTGCAAGATGCCAACAAATTTCTTAAAAATATTTTTGACAATATACCAGGCGCAATCTGCGTTAAAAATGCTTCCGATGGCGGCAAGTATATTATGGTTAATACCCCATTTGAAGAAATGTTGGGTATTAAAGCAGAAGAAATTATCGGCAAAAGCTCTGAAGAAATATTTGGAAGTGCCGAGGCCCTCGCCCTAGAAAATTCTGACAAATATCTGATTCAAACAGGTAAGAAAATTGAAGAAGACATTAAAGTCACAAGAAGAGATGGTAAAGATATCTTTGTTCATCGTATTAAAACACGTGAAATAATGGAAAATGGAGACATTTTAATTTTCACTGCAGCTTTAGATACTACTGAAATTATTAAAAATCAAAAGGCGCTTAAAATTCAATCAGAGCAGATGAGCGTCATAAATAAAGCTCTGCAATACTCTATCCGTTCAGATAATAACGAAGAAACTCTGCAAGAAATTTTAAGCATTACAGGCACAAATTTAAATTCTGACAGAGCGTTTATATTCATACTAAATCAAACTGAAGACAAGTATTTGAACTTGGCAAATTGGTTTCCAAAAGACGCAGAAAAATCCGCACTTAATTTGCCAGAAATTGAAAGTGATATGATTTCTGATTGGTTTAAAGAGTTTGAAAAACACAATATAGTTAAGTCTTACGATCTTAGTTCTGATAAATCTTCACATTTAAAGCTGCCTCATGAAATTCTTGTAAATCAAAATGTGAAATCATTTATGGTTACAGGAATTTTTGAAAATGAAAAACCAATAGGCTTTTTAGGCGTAGACAATATAAACAGAAGCAAGGTTTTTGAAAAGAATGATGAAGTCCTATTAGAATCTATTGCAAGAGTTGCAGAACTTACTATAGAAAAATATAGAAACAAAGATAAAGCTGCAAGTGAAGAGCGTATCAGACGCTTAATTTTAGATTCATTGCCTTTGCCTGTAATGCTTTTTGATGCAAACAGAAGCATTATTTCAGTTAATTCTGCAGCAACAAAAATGTGCGAACGCTCAGCAGAAGAAATTCTTTCAAGGCCCTGTTATGAAAGCTTTTGTAAGGGTGCAAATACTGATGAAACTTGCCTTGTAAGAAGGGTTTTGGATACAAAAGAATCTCAAAGCTTAAATATTCATTCAAACGATAAAGACCTTATTGCCCAGGCCACTCCTATTTTTGACAATCAAGGTAAAGTAAAATACGTTATAGAAGTAAGCATTGACACAACTCAGCTAAACGAAGCAAACAGAAGACTTGAATCTGCACTCCATGCAGCGCAAGATGCCGACAAGGCAAAGTCTAACTTCCTTGCAACCATGAGCCATGAACTGCGTACGCCTTTAAATGCAGTCATAGGCTATTCTGAATTAACGCAAGATCCTTCGCTTAATTTAGATGAGCGCCTGCACAATTTGCGCAGCATAAATTTTGCCGCAAAAACGCTGCTCTCTTTAATTAACGATATTTTGGACCTTTCAAAATTGGAAGCCAACCAAATTGAAATTTGTTCTACTGTATTGAATATAAAAGAATTCACAGACGAATTTCAGGCTGTATTTGAATATTCAATCAAAAAGAAAAATTTGTATTTTAGGCAAGAAATTCCTTCTGATATGCCCTTAATTAAAATTGACGCGCTGCGTTTAAAACAAATTTTAATGAACATTATAGGCAACGCCATTAAGTTCACAAAAGAAGGCGGAGTTACAATTAAAGTTACTTACAAAGTCAACAACGCCCACAGCCTAGACATGTGCATAGCAGTTAGCGACACAGGCATAGGCATTGAAAAAGAACATCTAGATAAAATATTCAGCCCATTTGTACAAGAATACACAACAAGAGTAAGAGGACGTGGCGCCTATGAAGGCACTGGGCTGGGATTAGCAATTGCAAAGCGCCTTGTAGAAAAAATAAATGGTTCTATAAATGTTGAAAGCGTTCCCGGCAAGGGAAGCACCTTTACTGTATGCTTTAAAGATCTTGCAATTGCAAATGCTACAGATGCAAGAGAAGCTATTATTGAGGGCGCAGTAATAAGCCCCAGTTCTGAGATAAATAAATTAAAAAGTGAAAATTTAAAAGTGCTTGTTCTTGACGACATTTTACTGAATGTCAAAGTCCTTTCCAAAATTTTAAGACAGATGAATATCACTGTAATAGAAGCGCTTTCAGGCAAAGAAGCCCTTGAAAAATTAAATACAGAAAAGCCTGATATTATCATGACAGACCTTTGGATGCCGGAAATGGACGGTGAAGAATTTGCAAAACAAGTGCGCATGAATCCTGATTTTTCTGATGTGCCAATTATTGCTGTTACTGCAGATACTCAGGCAAATTTATCAAAAGTATTTAATGCAATTCTCTTAAAGCCTATTTCTATCAAGAGTGTTGCTGCTACTATAAACAAGTTTGTTTATTAAAAATTTATTATGAAAAAAATAGCACTTTTAATTTTTGCATTTTTGCTAAACCAAGCTTCCTGCTTTGCAGAAGCTTCTGTAGACCTTTATTTTACCAATGGGCTTGTTATTTTAAATGAAGGAACTAATCGCATAAGTTTTCCTAAAGAATATGAAAATTTTGATTTATCTGTTGATGTGCTCACGAAAAATAAGGCACAAGGCTCTATAAGTTTTCATCAAAAAGGAAATATTAATTTGTTTGATAATTTAATTGGAGGCTACAGCGTTGTAATAAATAATGAAAATGGCGATGACAATTGGTGGCGCAAAACAGGCAGATTACTTTAGGTTCGCAATATTGTAAAAAATTTTGACGCAGATGAAGTTTTGTTTAAT
>JAVBSE010000164.1:0-3943 GCA_031547315.1 Opitutales bacterium | reverse complement strand
TTTACCGGCATCAAATCCGGCTCTGGGAAATAACGATAGTCATGAGCATCTTCTTTAGTGCGCATAGACTGCGAAATATTTGCCACAGCATCCCATCTGCGAGTTTCTTGAACAAGCTTGCCGCCTCTTTCTAAAACATTTTTTTGACGCTTAAATTCATACTCAACAGCATTTTTTGCGCCTGTAATAGAATTCAAATTCTTAAGCTCTACACGCACGCCAAGCTCTGTTGAGCCTTTTGGGCGTATAGAAATATTAACGTCGCAGCGCATTTGCCCCTTTTCCATATCGCAATCAGAAACACCCAAGGTTGAAATGCTTTGGCGCAAAGAAGTAAGATAAGCAAGAACTTCTTCAGAGCTAAATAAATCCGGCTCTGAAACAATTTCCATTAAAGGAACGCCTGCTCTGTTGTAGTCCACAAGAGAATCATTTGCAAAATGCGTAAGCTTGCCCACGTCTTCTTCAAGGTGGATTCTGTTTAGCTTAACGTATCTGTGAGGGCCCATTTCCGCTCTTGAAGCGCTTGCCAATTCTATTTCTACCCTACCGCCCTGGCAGATAGGAATATTCTGCTGAGTGAGCTGAAAATTCTTAGGGCTGTCAGGGTAAAAATAATTTTTTCTGTCCCACTTTGTGATTTCAGGGATAGTGCAATCAAACATCAAACCAACTTTGATAATGTCGCGAATTGCTTGAAAATTTAAAACAGGCAACGCCCCCGGAAGCGCCAAAACCACAGGGTCTATCATAGTGTTAGGAGCCTCGCCATATCTGTATGGCGCACTGGTAAACATCTTTGTTTTTGTTGCTATCTGAACGTGGACTTCAAGCCCGATTACTGCTTCGTATTCCATTTTTTAGCCTTCTAAAGTTTAGGGTTTCTGCCTACAAAACCTGCAGACTGCTCATAAGCATAAGCAAAAGAAAATAAATTTTGTTCTTGAAGCGCAGGTGTAATAATCTGCATGCCAATTGGCATACCAGACTTGCTAAATCCACAAGGAAGCGACAATGCCGGCAAACCTGCAAGATTTACATTGATTGTAAATACATCATTTAAATACATTGCCATTAAGTCTCTTGACTTAGAGTCAATTTTAAACGCAGTGCAAGGCGCAGTTGGTGTCATGATAACGTCAACATTTTTAAATGCCTCTTCAAAGTCGTTACGAATAAGCGTTCTGGCTTTTTGAGCACGCAAATAATATGCGTCGTAGTAGCCCGAGCTTAGCACGTAAGTGCCCAAAATAATTCTGCGTTTAACTTCTTCACCAAAACCTTCTGCCCTGCTCTTTGTATAGATTTCATTAACATCTCCGGCAAATTTGCTTCTGTGAGTATAACGAATTCCATCTAACCTGGCCAAGTTAGAAGAAGCTTCAGCAGTAGAAATTATGTAGTAAACAGAAACTGCAAAATCTGTATGAGGCAAGGTAATCGGAACTATTGTAGCGCCCAAAGATTCGCAATGACGCACAGCTTTTGTGACTGCCTCCAAAACTTCTGCGTCCATAGTGCCCACAAAATATTCTTTTGGCATGCCTATTTTTTTGCCCTTTAAAGAGTGCGCATCCAAACCCAAAAGATAGTTTGGCAAATCTACTTTCATGCTTGTAGAGTCACGTTTATCATAAGATGCAAGTGCGTTAAGAAGCAGCGCACTGTCTGAAACATCTCTTGAAAATGTGCCTATTTGGTCTAAAGAAGAAGCGTAAGCTGCAACGCCATAGCGGCTTACCAAGCCATAGGTTGGCTTCATGCCCACAAGTCCGCAAAATGACGCAGGCTGGCGTATAGAGCCGCCTGTATCTGAACCAACTGCCAAAGCTGTCTGCGCAGAAGACACAGAAGCAGCGCAGCCGCCGCTTGAGCCCCCCGGAACGCAAGAAGTATCCCAAGGATTTTTTGTCTTTTTAAATGCGCTGTTTTCGCAAGAAGAACCCATTGCAAATTCGTCAAGATTCAACTTGCCAAAAAGCACTGCCCCTTTTGCCTTTAAATTTTCTGTAACTGTGGCGTCGTAAGGGCTGATAAAATTTTCAAGCATTTTGCTTGCGCAAGTAAGAGGCTTGCCTTCAACCGCAATAACGTCTTTCAAAGAAACAGGAATGCCATCAAGCGCTGAAAGGGCTTTTCCGCTTGCCCTTCTTGTGTCTGAAGCAATTGCCTGCGCTAGTGTATCAGCTTCATCATAGCTTAAAAACGAGTTTAACTTTGGCTCAAGTTCTTTTGTGCGTGCAATGTAAATTTTAGCCAGCTCTAAAGCAGAAATCTCTTTTGAGTCAAGCATCTTAGAAAGCTCGAGCGCCGATTTAAAATGAATATCCATAAAATAAAGTCTTTCTGTTAAGCGTCGTCTACAACCTTGGGAACAACAATTTGATTTTCTCTAGAATTAGGCGCATTCATGAGCATTTTTTCTACATCAAGCGTAGGACCTTCTTCATCTTCTCTCCAAACATTATAAATTGCATGAGCGTGGGAACTTGGCTCTACGCCTTCTACGTCAAGCTTTGAAAGTTTTTCAAAATAATCTAAAACTTGTCCGAGCTGCTGGGAAAATTTTTCTTTTTCCGCTTCAGTTAATTCAATGCGGGCTAGGTTGGCGACATAAGAAATGTCTATTTTTCCATTTTTTTCCATAAGCCGATAAATCTTATATCCTGCTTTACGCCTTTCAAGCATTTTCTTGTTTTTTTTCAAAAGCAATTTTTGGCTTTTAAGCTTGTGAAAAACTGGAAATTCTATACTGTGCCTTGCATGAGTTTTATTGCTTCATATTTGGTTCAAGCTATTAGTTTAAAGGCTTCAGACATTCATATTTACGCAAAAACGCCTGTGCGTGTAAGAGTTAACGACTCTATAATAATTTTAGATGACAACATTCCTGACGTGGAAAAAATAAAAGACGAACTTTTATCTTTTATTGACGAACAAAGCAGCGACTTTCTCAAGAAAGACTTTGCCGAACTTAAAGACATCTGTTTTTCATTTGAAGACCTTAGCCACAACGTGCGTATGCGTGTAACAATTTACAGAGACGAAAATGGAATCTGCATTGCAATCAGAATAATTCCGTCAATACCCCTTTCGCCGGATAAATTGGGGATTCCTGAGGCGGTAATAGAAGTATGCAAAATGAACAGAGGGCTTTTTATTGTAACAGGCGCAAGCGGATCCGGCAAATCAACAACTCTTGCCTCTATGCTTCAGCTTATAAATTCTACAAGAAAACTTCATATTATTACAGTTGAAGACCCTATTGAATACATAATCAAGCCAAATAAGTCTCTGATAAATCACAGAGAAGTTGGCAGGCACACACAGTCTTTTGAAACAGGTTTACATTGGGCGCTGCGTGAAAATCCTAACATTGTAGTTATCGGAGAATTGCGTAATGTAGAGTCTATGCGTGCTGCAATAAAAATTGCAGAAACAGGACACCTTGTTTTAACTACGCTGCATACAAGAGGCGCTGTTTCTACTATAGACAGGCTCATAGGCTCTTTTCAGTCTGAAGAACAGCAGCAAATAAGAATGATGCTTGCCGACAACCTTATTGGCGTGCTTGCACAAACCCTTATGCCAAGGGCAAATGGAGGCATGATTGCCGCCTTTGAACTTTTGCTCAATAACGACGCAATGAAAAATAACATAAGAGAGCAAAAAATCTATCAGCTTGAAAACATACTCCAAACAGGTCAAAAACAAGGCATGATATCTATGGAAGACTACATCATAGAACTTATTCGCCAAGGTCTTGTAACTTACGATATCGCCATGGAAAAAGCGCCCAATAAGCAAAAGCTGCTAGAAAAATATGAACGCATTTTTGGCAAAAGATAAAATTATTTATTGCGTGCTAAGCAATAAATTCAATTTCTCCGCCATCTATTTTTTGAACTGCACAGCGCACATTTTCTTTTTTGCAAATATCGAT
>JAVBSE010000150.1:0-6231 GCA_031547315.1 Opitutales bacterium | reverse complement strand
GGTTTTGACCTTTCAAACATGAATATCGTAGAAGGAGACAATGGCCTTCTGATAATGGATCCGCTAATATCTCCGGAATGTGCAAAAGCGGGCCTTGAGCTCTATTACAAAACCTTCCCCGAAAAGGCAGATAAAAAAGTTGTGGCCGTTCTTTATACTCATAGCCATATAGACCATTATGGCGGTGTTCGTGGAATAGTTGATGAAGCTGATGTAAAGTCAGGAAAGGTGAAGATTATTGCCCCAGAAGGCTTTCTTGAAGAGGCAACTAGCGAAAATGTCTATGCAGGAAACGCAATGGCTCGCAGATCTTTATTCCAATATGGAACTATTTTGGCTCAGGGTGAAAAAGGTCAGATAGATGCGGGTCTTGGCAAAGCTGTATCACACGGAAGAGCCGGACTTATAGCCCCAACAATAAGTATCAAAAAAACTGGCGAAACGCTCAATATTGATGGAATTGAAATGGAATTCATGATGGCTCCAGACACAGAAGCGCCGGCAGAAATGCTTATTTATTTCCCCAAGTTCAAAGTGCTTTGCGCAGCTGAAGACTGCACACACACCATGCACAATATCTACACCCTACGCGGTGCACAGGTTAGAGACTCTAAAACATGGTGGAAAACCCTAGACGCTGCAATTGAAAGATACGGCGACAAAACAGACGCTCTTGTAGCACAACACCACTGGCCTGTTTGGGGCAAAGAAGCCTTTCTTCAAATAATGAGAGATCAGCGAGACATGTTCAAATTCACGCATGATAGAAGCCTCAATCTTATAAACAAAGGCTACACAATGCTTGAAGTTGCAGAAATGATAAAGTTGCCTGATTCCATAGGCAAAAAATGGTATAATCGCGGTTACTATGGTTCTTTGAATCACAATGCTAAGGCAGTTTATCAGCGCTACATTGGCTGGTATAGCTCAAACCCTGCCGATCTTTATGCACTTCCTCCAGAGGACGCCTCTAAAAAGTATGTTGAATTCATGGGCGGTGCAGACGCTATAATTAAGAAGGCAAAAGAAAGCTTCGATAATGGAGAATATCGCTGGGTCGCACAGGTAATGAACCACGTTGTTTTTGCAGATCCTAAAAATATGGAAGCAAAAAAACTTGAGGCCGACGCCCTAGAACAGCTTGGCTATCAACAGGAAAATCCCACATGGAGAAACGAATTCCTCATGGGTGCCAACGAACTGCGCAATGGCAAAATCAAGGAAATCAGCGCTCTAGCCGCCACTCCAGATACAATCAGAGCAATGAGTATGGATATGATTTTTGACTACATGGGAATACGCCTAGACACTGACAAAGCAGCAGGCAAAAAAGCCTTTATCAATATTAAATTTGGCGACAGTAAGAAAAAATATCTTCTTACACTCAATAACAGCGTGCTGATATATACGCCAAACAAGAATCTTGAAAATGCCGAAGAAACTATTGAAGTTGCAAGCGAAGCAGACTTTGCGATGATGATTGCAGGTATTGAAAAACTCGATGATCTTACCAAGTCCGGAAAAATCAAATTCACTCCGGATGCCAATAAGTTCAAAGAGCTGCTTGGCATGCTTGATGATTTCAAAGTCATGTTCAATGTGGTAACTCCCTAAGAAAATTTAAACAAATAAAGGCGGACGCAGAATATCTGCTGTTCTAAAAATTGAGATAAAATAAAAAGCTTTTACAATTTAGAAGATGACATTGATTTTCTTTCGGTGTCATCTTTTTTATTAGCACTTATTAGTGTTTTTAGAAAAATTTTCTTAAAAACAAAACTAAAAAAATAACGACAAATTGAATTTTTGTTTAAGCACAAGTTCAAAAAAAAGCCCAAGATGAAAAAACTATTTTTAAGCATAATTTTTTCACTTGGGCTTTTTATTAAATCAAATTACAAATCTAAAGTAAATGGCGATACAGGTAAATCTGAACTGTTCACCAAATTTACGTCTGGGTCTGCCGCCCAGCCATAGCGCACTGCAACAGGACTTGTAATACCTTCAGGCAATTGCAAAATCACAGTATTTTTATTTGAAATTTTTGCATTTGCGCTGACAAAATTTTTGCCGTCTTGCGATACTTCAAAAGTTCTGGGAGCAGTGTTGTCTGTAGTTTTTAAGCCCTTGTATGCGTTATCAAAAACAATTTTTACGCCGCCTTTTTCAAGGGTCGCTTTAGGATTTATAGGACTATGCGCATCGTACTTTTTGCCATACACATCTGCAAGCGCCATTTCTGAAAGACGCTTTGAAAGGGGTCTTTTCTCACGTGGGTGAAGCTCAATTTCATGCTGGTCTATTAGAACTGCCATGCCGCTTTTTGGCACGTTTACTGCAGATATGCGCTGCGCTTCACGTGTTCCAGGCCAGTCTTTATTGTCGAAGTCAGGCAACTGAACTGTATAAATCCATAGATCTGGATTTTTGAATTTTTTACGCATCATTTCAGCAAATTTGGGAAACATTTTAGCGTATTCTTTTCCGTTGCCGGTGTTCATCTCTCCCTGATACCAAAGTTCGCCGCGCATTGCAAGCGGTTCAAGAGGATGAATTAGGGCGTTATAGCAGCACGCAAGTCTGCTGCCTGCGCTTGAAGGCGGATTATACCATCCACGCTTTTTGCGTTCTTCAAGAGTCATTTTTTCGTACAATTCAATATCTCGGGCTTGGTAGCTCTTGAAGTTTTTTTCCATTTTAAAAATCCATTCGCTTTCGCCTGTAGCTTCTGCAGTTTCTTTGTCTATCCAAGACTCAAGGCGGGCTCCGCCAACAGACGCATTAATCAATCCCACAGGCACATTTAATTCTTTAGACAGCCTATTGCCAAAAAGTACGCCAACTGCCGACATTCTTTTTGCAGACTGCTTGTCACATTTTTTCCATGTGATTTCAGGATCTATGCCATGCATATCAAGCGGCTCTTCTTCTGTGCGCTTTTTCTGGTTGAAATAGCGTATTTGCGGATTATCTAAATCTTGCAAAACTTCTTTTGCGCCCTCAGTTGCCTCGAAAGCCCATTCCATGTTACTTTGACCTGAAAGCAGCCAAAGTTCGCCAACAAGAATGTCTGTATATTCAATTTTATTTTTGCCCTGAATTTTAAGCGTCTGCCCCTCACGAACATAACCTTGCTTAGGAAGTTCCACTAGCCAATAGCCGTCTTTGCCTGCAACAGTAGTTGCACTCTTGCCCATAAAATCTACTGTAACGCTTTCTCCTGCGTCGGCAGTGCCCCAAACACGAATGGGCATATCGGCCTGAAGGACCATGTTGTTTCCTAAAATTGACGCAGGTTTTACGTCAGCAAACATTGCAGCTGCTGCAAAACATACACTCCCTAATAATAATATTTTTTTCATCATAATGGGGGCTCATCGTACAAGGATGTTCATCTTTTACAAGCCAAATATAAAAAATGCTTCATAAACCCTATTTTAATTTAGCATTGATAGCAAAACGGGAAAAGTATTTATTCAGATTCGTGCTCTTATAAACAAAATAGATTTATATGAAAAACGAAAAGAAAAACGTATTGATTGTAGAGGCCGCTTCAAACGGCAAAAACTATCTGGCAGAGATTACAGCAAGAGGTCTGCACCCTATTGTACTTTATCCTAAGCTTGATGCACAAGCGCCTACGTATGCAAAATTTCGTGAAGACGCAGCGAAGGTAGTTGCAAAATATACAAGCGATATAATATTTGCAGAAACCGACGACATAGAAGCCCTATTCCACGAACTTAAACACTTTGAGCCAATTGCTGTAGTAGCCGGAAGCGAAATTGGTGTTTTGGTTTCAGATTTTTTGTCTGAGCGTTTTGGACTTTCAGGAAATTCATTTTCAACAAGCAATCTAAGGAGAGACAAATTTAAAATGCAAGCCGCCCTACTTGCTGCAGGCATTCCCAGTTTGCGTTCAAAGTGCGTATCATCTGAAAAAGAATGCATAGACTTTGCAAGAGACTTAGGAACATTTCCTATTGTCTTAAAACCCTTAAGCGGATCGGGCACTGCGGGTGTTCATTTTTGCGAAAGCGAAAGCGAAATCATTGACGCTTTTAATTTGGTAAGCTCCAAGCAAGACATATTTGGCAGTGAAAATAAAACTGTGCTTTTGCAGGAATTTGCAAAAGGCACTGAATACATAGTCAACACTGTTTCTTGCGGCGGCGTTCATACACTTACAGACATTTGGCAATACAGCAAAGTAGCCATAGGCAGCGACGGCAATGCCTACGATTACGCCCGCCTTGTAAGAGAACCATCGGCAGAGCAATACGATATGATAGAGTATGTTAAAAAATCGCTCACAGCCTTGAGGCTTAAGTATGGACCGGCGCACTCAGAAGTTATGCTCACGCCAAACGGTCCACGCCTTATTGAAACGGGCGCACGTCCGATGGGCGGTTTTTTTCCAACTGAAATTTTGATGGAAAGCCTTGACCACAAAATTGTAGATGTGGCTCTTGACTCTTATATCAACAAAAAAAGTTTTGATGATTTTTCCAGACGCCCATACAAACCAAATCGCTCGGTCTTGGTAAAATACTTTATTGCGCCTGAATCAAAAAATTTTGATTCAATGCCTATCTTAAAGTTGATTCAATTTTTGCCAAGTGCGCGTGCCGGCAATTTTTTAGACGTAATGAACAGCTTTAGCACCGCACGCACTGTTGATTTATTTACCGCCGCAGGCGAAGTCATTTTATGCCATCAGTCTGAAGAAGTTCTCATGCACGACTATAAAGTTTTGCGAACTTTTGAAACGGAATATTTTGATATGATGTATTCTTCGCAAAACGCCATTGCCTCTTGTAAGATAATTTTAAACGAAGAAGAAATTAATCTCTTTGAAGACGAAGACAACGATTTTGAATCTCTCATAGAAAGCCTTGGCATGCTAAGCAAGCGTGCAAATGTGAACGATAAACTTCTGCTCCCAGACAACTTGCAGATGCCGAAAAACGTATTTTTGCTCTTGCTTGAAGCCTTTGGCTGGTCAGAAATTTCTGACTGCGTTTTTATCAAAACACAGTCTTCAACTTAAAAACGCTTAGTTTGCAAATCTTAGAACTGACAAAAGAATAGAAAATTTTTATTTAAAAGTTAAATTTTACTTTACTGTAAAGTAAAATTCTTGTACATTTTTCACACTTAAATTAAAAATTTACCAGTTTTTTTTGAATCAAAAACTTATTTTGGATTTTTGAGATTATTTGCATTTTGTTAACACGTTAACAAAATTATTAAAATTTTTTAATAAAAATACTTAATCCATCTTTCATGTTTTCCAACTTTTTTTCAGCCTTTTGGGCCCTTTCTTGCCAAATTATTGAAGACTGGTTTGATATTCCATTTGAATCTTCTCCCATTAAAAGCCACTCCATTGAGCAGCCAAAAACTTGGAAAGCCTGTATAATTCTGGGCTTCCAGGCAAACTGCGTCCCGATTTATAGTGTATTAAGGCAGTTGAGGTTAAACCTGTTTTCGCCGCTATTTCTTTTTGTTTTAGTCCGCTAATTTCCATTAGTTCAGAAAGTCTTTCAGGGAAATTAACTTTTGTAGATTTTTTTTCTTGCATATTTCAACAATAGTTCATTAACTCGTTTACACTAAGGTAACAATTGTAAAATTAAGCGCAAATAAAAAATGGAAAACATAAGTTTGAAAAACGAGCTTAAGCGCAAAGGTTGGAGTTATAGAAAAGCAGCAAAGGTACTTGGCTGCCATTTTGTGCACCTATCTTATGTTTGTAATGGGCAGCGTAAAAGCCTTTCTTTGAGCCGCAGAATTTTTGAACTTCCTAATGCGCCAATTGCAAAAAAGGCAAAAAAGTGAACTTAAAAGAACAAAGTGTCCAATCACCGCAAATTCTTTATAAGTGCCCTTTTAAAGACAAATCTGCTGCATTAAGATTTGTTTATACGCAAAGCATTGATTGTGCTTTTGGAAATACAATCACAATTCATTTTATAAGCTAGTTTCAACTAGAGGATGTTTTTATGGCAGAGAAATCAGAATCAAATAAGCCCAGCTTCATCTGCAGCTCAATCGTTAGAGCTCGATATTTCTTTGGTGATCTTTCCCAAGAAAAAGTAAATGACTTAAGGGTAATATGCGGCGGCAAAGAATATTGCGCAAAAGGATATAAGATAGAGCGCCCAAGTTTTCCATATTATGCAATTGAATATATTGCAGAAGGCGTTTGGGAACTTATCACAGGCAAAG
>JAVBSE010000021.1:0-8044 GCA_031547315.1 Opitutales bacterium | reverse complement strand
TTTTGCCTTCATATTTGGGCTCTTCAAAAAATTCGTCCAACTTAATCACTTTTGTCGGGAAAATTTTGGCATTTTTAAGTTCTTCTTCAAGTTCGCCGCCTTTAAAATAGATAACGCCATTATCTATATTTCCCTTTTTGCCTATGCGCAAATTTCTGCGCACAAATTCTAAAAATTTTGGAAGCGCAATTACAGATCTGCCTGTTGCGTAATCAAAAATTTCTTTGCTTTGCTCTACACGCTGATTAAAAGCAAAGGCATTCTTTAAGCCCAAGGCATTTATCATTTCTGTAACTGCCGCAATTTTTTTGCCAACGCCATCATACATATAAATTTTAACATTTGGCCAAATTATTGCCATAACAATGCCGGGCAAGCCGCCGCCTGTGCCTACGTCTGCTATTTTTGCGCCGCTTGCAGGCGTTAGCATTTTACAAATTGAAAGACAAAATATTACATGACGTGTTAAAATTTCTTCTTCTTCTTTTCTTGAAATTAAATTAACACGACTGTTGGCTTCTTTTAAAAGTTCTGCATATTTTACAAGCTGCGCACGTTTTTCAGAGTCTATCTCTGGAAACTTTGCAAAAATATCCGGCTGTGATTCCACTTTTTTTATCCTAAAATTTCAGACTCTAAAAAGAAGGTCTGAGTCTCTTTTGCAGCAGATTCAGGACTGTCTGAAGCATGAGCAATATTCATTCTGTTATTTTCTCCAAAATCGCCCCTTATAGTGCCTTTATCAGCCTTAGTAGAATCTGTTGGGCCTAACATTTCACGGGCAAATTTTATAGCGTTTTCACGTTCAAACAAGCAGACCAATACATTGTCTGATGTCATGAATTCTAAAATTAAAGGAAAGAAGCTTTCGTTTTTAAGATGCTCATAATGACGTGTTAAAATTTTTTCATCTAAGCGCATCATTTTGCAGGCTATTAAATTGAAGCCATTTTTAAGAAATCTATCAAGAACTACACCTTCTAATTTTTTTTGAATGCAGTCTGGTTTTAAAATAATCAATGTTCTTTCCATATAAGCTACAGATGATTAAAAAATTAAGTCCACTATTCAAGTAAATTCAAACGATTTTTAAGCATTGTAAATAAGATGTTAATATCTTGAAAATTTACTATCAACAAAACTTAACAAACTCTGATTTTTACAAAACTTTCATTTTTATAAACAATTTACTAAAACTTATTAACTTTTAAAAATTCTGTAAGTGTTTAATTTTAAGCTATTTAAAAACTTACTTACATATTTACAAAGCATATTATATAAGAAGAAGATTTTAATTAGTTATTATAATATATATTATCTTAGTGCAGCATAAACATAGTAAGCGCCATAATCATCATACCTGCTACAACGCCTATAATAGATTCGTGGCCATCTTCATACTCTTTGGCAGTGGGCAGAAGCTCGTCTATAGATAAAAAGACCATAATGCCTGCAGTAAATGCCAAAAGGATTCCTAGGGTATAATTCGGCGTAAATGCTTTTAAAATAAAAAAACCTATAAATGCACCAACAGGTTCTGCCATTCCTGAAATAAAAGACCAAAAAATGGCCTTTTTTCTGCTGGCAGTAGCAGTATAAATAGGAAGCGCAACAGAAATGCCCTCCGGTATATTATGAAGCGCAATTGCAATTGCTATTGGAAGTCCAAAACTTAAGCTGCTTGCGCCGGAAACAAATACAGATAATCCTTCAGGAAAATTATGCACAGTCAGTGCAACTGCAGTCATCATACCCATTCTTTTAATGCAGTTTGGCGATTTTGGATTAAGCCTGCAATTTTCGTTAATTTCATCTGAAGAAATATGTTCCGGAAAAAGCTTATCTATAAGCGCACAGGCGCCCATGCCTATAAAAAATAAAATAGCAGCCAAACCTTCTGCATGCGTTTTCCCCATTTTAGAGGTAAGCGAATCTATAGAGCTTGGCATAATCTCCATAAAAGAAACATAAAGCATCACGCCTGCCGAAAAACTTAGACCAAAACATAAAATTTTAAATGAATCTTTTTTAATAAAAAAAGTAAGAAAGCCGCCTACAACAGTAGAAAGGCCTGCTAAGAATGTAATTAAAAACGCTCCAAAAAAGTTTTCCTGCATAAGATAAAATTTTAAAGTTTAGGTATCGGAAAAAATAAAAATAAATCTAGCTTTTTAGCCCACAATTTAAAAAAGCAGAAATAACTGAAAGCGAATACATTGCAGCAACTTCAGTTCTTAACACGTTTTTTCCAAGGCAAATGGGTAAAAATCCACAAGCGTAGGCTTTATTATATTCAGCTAAAGAAAAATCTCCTTCAGGGCCAATTAAAATTAAAACTTCTTCACAGTCAGGTTTTATATCAGCTAAAACTTCCAATAAATTTTTAGGATTTTTAGCCTCTAAACTTGCAATAAGCTTAAGAGTTTTTTCATTTTGATTTGCCAAAAAATTTGCAAATGACTCTGTATTGAAAATTTCTATTTCAGAAATATTACCAGACTGTTTTACAGCTTCTATCAGTGTTTGTGTCCACTTAATAGACTTTTTTTCTATGTCTTTTGCATCTAAACGCACAATAGAGCGCTCTGAAATTATTGGGTAAATTTTATCTGCGCCAATTTGCACTGCTATGTCTATAATTTCTTCAAATAAATTTCCCTTAGGCAAAGAAACAGCCAAAGAAATTTTTATATTCTTTTTTGGCAAATCTACTTTTTCTTCTATTAAAAGTTTTACAGATTTTGAAGATGCCAAAGAAATTTTAGTATCAAAAACATTTCCGAATAAATCAAAAATACGCACAGAATCTCCAATTTTAGCGCGTAAAGAGCCGCATAAATGCCTGCTTTCTTCATTAGAAAGCTCAATAATGTCAGAAACTTTTACGCTGTCTAAATTTTTATGATATGCTCTAAACCCTGCCATAAAGAATCAGCTTGCAGATTTTTTTTAATTTGTAAAAATTTTTCTTATGCAAATTGAAAATGAACAGCCACTAAAAGATAAAAATATTGTACTGGGCGTATGCAGCTCTATATCTGCTTACAAGTCTGCAGACATAGTTTCCAGACTTGTTAAACTGGGTGCAAATGTTCATGTAATAATGACAAAAAACGCCCTAAATATTATAGGCGAACGCACACTAGAAACGCTTTCACGCAATAAAGTAAATGTGGATATGTGGGAAAAAATAGGCGCCTGGGCGCCGGAACATATCTCGCTTGCAGATTTGGCAGATGTTTTTGTGGTGGCTCCTGCAACAGCAAACAGCATAGGCAACTTTGCAAATGGGCTTGCGCCAGACATTTTATCTTCAACATATATGGCAACAAAAGCAAAAGTGCTAATTGCACCTGCTATGAATGTAAATATGTATGAACACCCTGCTTTTCAGGCAAATATGAAAAAATTGCAAAGCTGGGGCGTAAATTTTATAGAGCCTGAAACAGGGCCTCTTGCTTGCGGAATAAATGCAAAAGGAAGGCTTACAGAAGTTTCTAAAATTGTTGACGCAATTATAGAATTGGCAAAATAAGCATAATAATTTTAAGAAATAAAAAAGCGCAAACTCTTCTGAAATTTGCGCTTTTTTTGTTTATCGAAATACAATTCTAAAGCCGACCATTCTGTTGCCTCTGTCGTCAGCTTCTATTTTTTCGTAAGGAATATTAGATAGCGCATCAGGCCAAGTTTGATAGCTGCCCCCTATTATGCCCGGAGTGTCATTTGCGTCTTCAGGCATTACAAATTCTGCAACATTGCCAATAAGGTCGTAAAAACCTTTTGTATTTGGCTCTTTGGTGCCCACAGGATGCGGCTTGGCCTGAACGCCGCTGTTGCTTGCGTTCCAAGAAATTGCATTTAAATCTACATATTTTAAAGAACCTATGGCCTCTCTAAATTCAGAGGGTTTTGGCAGGCTTACAGGACGTGCCAAAATCCAAGAAAGTCTGCGGCAAAAATCTTTTGCATTTGCGTAAGAAACAGTTTCAACAGGATTTGCATCTGCCTGGGCTCTGCTTGGTTTTTCTTGCATAAGCATATAGTAAAATTCCTGAGAAATTTCACGCTTGCTCATCATAACTTTAGATTCCGGAGATATTGCTATCATTTCAGAAAGCACAAATTTATGAATTTTTGAAATATTTTTGCCAAGGAAACCCAAGTAGCGCAAAGACAAAATAATTTCTTCATCCAATACGGAACTTTGAGGATGGTCTTTTCTCAGACGTTCGCACTTAAGCAGCAAATCTTCTGTTATTGTGGGGATTTCAGGAGAGTCGCCACCCAGCATCAAAAGCCTGTCTAGCTGCTTTTTTTGCTCCATAATATCAAGATAAAGCCTCATGCTAAATGCAGTATCAAGCTTTACGCTGATTTCCGAAAGCTTTTCAACAGAGGCGTGCCTGCTTCTTGTAAAATCAGTATTAAGTTCTCTTTGAGCGTCATAAGCTACTTTATAATTTTCAGCAGCCTCAATAAATTTTCCTTTAGCTTCATAGTCTTCGGCAGCCTTAAGAGAATTTATTACAGTGGCATTTAGCGGGGCTGTTTTAAGAGAATCTAATTCAACTTCAAGCTCTCTCACTTTAGGAAAGCTTGCGTAAATGGTTCTGATAAAGTCGTTATTGATTTTTTTCTGAATGAAAATTGCTTCATTTAAAAACTTTTCGGCTTCATTCCACTGTTCTTTTTGCATAGCTTCTGCGGCTGCTTTTTCATTCTCATTTCTTTGATTTACAAGCGGAGCCACGCTGACCTGCTGGAACGCCAAATCTGCTTTTGTGAAGGCAGACAAGCTGTAATATTTGCTGTTGGGATATTTGTTATTTATACTTTCGCAAGCGTCTCTGAGAGCCTTGTACAAAACAACAGCCTCTTCATATCTGCCGTCAGCATAAACGCTTGCAGCTTTTGCTTCAAGTACTTGCATATCATCAAAGTCTTTCTTGCCTCTTACATTTTCTACAATGCCGGACATAGTTCTGGACCAGTTCAAAATTTCTGCATCTGTAGAGCCGGTTTTAAGAGTAAATTCTTTTACTTTTGCAATGGCTTTTTCAAGATACTCAATATTTGCAATAGACGGGTCTGCAAGTTTTGTAGCCTCTTTAAATTTGGCTTCGTAAGCTTTTGCTTCTGCAATTAAATTGGCGGTTTCTTCTGTATTTGCCGCAACCAATTTAGTGTCTGGGCTTGTTTTTTGAGGGCCAAGTTTAGTTAAAAAGAACGCAAAGCCAAGCACAGCCGATGCAGCTAAGGCTACAAAAAAGTATTTTAAAAAGAAATTCATAAATTAAGCAAAGTACAGACTGACAAAATCTTCAAACTTTGTCAAACAATGACTTAAGCTAATAAAAAAATCTGCACCTTATTAAAGCGCAGATTCAAATAAAAATACTAGTGAAAAACTTTTAGTGATTAGTTGTTTTCATCTCTATAACGTCATGCGGAGCGCTTTCACGCTGGCCTGCAGAAGTAACAAGGCAATATCTTGCATTGGCCTTAAGCTCTGTAAGATTATTTGCGCCAAGATAGCCCATGCCGCTTTGTATGCCGCCTGTGTATTGGGCAATAATTTCGTCTAAGTCAGAAGATACTTCTTTGAGGGCTTCAATGCCCTCAGCAGTAAGCTTTTCTGCCTTGTCTTTTACGTCTCTGCCATATCTTGCTGCAGAGCCGTCTTTCATGGCAGCAGTAGAGCCCATGCCTCTGTATTCTTTGTAGCTCTTGCCATTTATTTCTAAAATTTTGCCTGGGGCTTCAGGAGTTCCTGCAAGAAGGCTGCCGCACAAAACAGCGTCTGCCAAAGTGAGAGCCTTAACCATGTCGCCGCTTTTTGTTATGCCGCCGTCTGCAATAATTTTGACCTTAGATTTTTTAGCCTGCGCAGAGCAAACATACAATGCAGTAAGCTGAGGAATGCCAATGCCCGCAACAATTCTTGTTGTGCAAATAGAGCCTGGGCCCTGACCAACTTTAACAGCGTCTACCCCGGCCTTTGCCAAAAATTCTACCCCTGCAGCGCTTGTAACATTGCCGCCAATAATTGTAAGACCCTTAAAGTTTTGCCTTACAAGTTTTATCATTTCTGCAACGCCCTCTGTAAAACCATGAGCAGTGGAAACAGCAGCTAGGTCTAGGCCTTCATTCACAAGTGCGCCAACGTGAGATATAATTCTGTCTTTATCTAAGCTGCCATCTTGCTGCCTGTAAATAGAAAGCGTAGCGCCGCAAAGAAGGCGGAACTTGCTGTCGCGGGCTGCTCTTTTTTGAGAGGTATTTTCGTCGGTAATGCGCTCAATGTCAGATAGAGTGAAAAGTCCGTTTAGCTTGTCGTTTTTATCTACAACAAGGAGCTTATGAACGCCAAAATGATCATCAAAAAATTTGTCTGCAGTTGCAATTGGGTCTGAACCTAAGTCTGACTTACAGATAGTAAAGACGTCCGCCCTTGGCGTCATTGCTTCAATAATTTTCATAGACGCATACCTGTCTTTAACAATGCTTCCGGGAAGCAGACCAACAAGTTTTCCTTTTTCGTCCACAACAGGGAAAGTGCGGAATCTGAACTTGCGCTCGTCAACCATGTTAATGATGTCGCCAATGTGCTGGTCAGGCTTTACCTTGATGGGGTTTTGAATAAGCCCATGAATGTAATTTTTAACAGAACTGACCTGACTAATTTGTTCTTCTGCCGACATATTAGAGTGTATGATACCAATGCCGCCGTTGCGAGCCATGCCAATAGCCATTTTGTGCTCAGTAACAGTGTCCATATCAGAAGATATAATGGGCATGGTAAGCTTAACAGAATCAGACAATTCAGTATCCAGCTTAGTTTGACGAGGCAAAACTGCGGAATGACGTGTAGCCAAAGTCACATCATCATAAGTAAGAGCCGAAGGGGCGCATGAGCGGAAGAAATCATCCGCATTTTTGAAGAATATATCGTCTATGTCGTTTTTCATGATTTATTTCCCCAACTAGGCTTAGACCTCAAGCTCCCCGCTTGCAAGTTTTTTTTTCTAAACTCAAAAAAATCATAAAAACTAATTTGTTTAAAATTGTCATATCTTCACAGAAAGTGAATTTTTTAAACTGCACTACTATTGCTCCATTAACTTTTGCGCAAAGCTTTAGAATATAATCTGACAAATATATTCAGAGCATTTTTTTAAAGACGATTTGAATTTGGAATTAACAAAACTAAAATTTCTAGAGTCTTAACTTTAAAAGTCTATTGCGGTGCAGATACAAAAATAGAATAAAGTTTATAAGGTCGTTTTTTTCTTGTTTAAAAACTTACTTAAAAATTTATTTAAAATCTTTATTCAGATTTTTTCAATAAGGCTTGGGCAGGTTCTAAGATGAAGATTACTTGTTTGGCGTTGGCAGATTTTGCGGATTTTTGTGAGTTTACTGCGTTATCTTTTTCTGTGGCCTCGGCGGTATTGTTATCTGGATTTATCCATGCTACGCAGATAAGGCTATTTGTGTCATCGAAGATTTCTACTTGGATGATTTCAGTACCAGCTAAGGCAAAACTTTCTACATTTTCTTTTAATTTTAAAATTTGACAGATTAAAGTTTTGGGCTCTGCTATGTTGGCAAATTCAGGATTCTTTTTAACGATGCCATCGCTCTTATAATTGGAGTTAAATTCTTTTAGAGCAAAAATTTTTATGAGTTCAATATTCTGTAAAATTTTAGGATATTCAGAGGAAATTTTAATATCTTTTTGAACTAACTTTTCTTTTGTTAGATCTTCTTTTAATTCTAGAATTTTTTCACTATCTTCTGAATTTAATGCGAGTAATGAAATTAAATAGTTCCAGAAATTTAAGCTAGAACTTCTAAGTTCTCTGCTACTATCACCTTCAATTAGTGAAATTATTTTATCGTTTTTGTAGTCTGTATTTAATAAATAAAACTTAAAATTATCAAATTTAGATTTCAATGTTTTTTGAGAAATTTCTGACTTTGAAGACACAATATTTAAGACATTTGCCTTATCTTCATAAATAAAAACACATAGATCTTT
>JAVBSE010000045.1:0-5635 GCA_031547315.1 Opitutales bacterium | reverse complement strand
CAGAAAGAACATGCGCTTCAGCAATTATTGACTACAATGTAGATGATCCCAAATCTATTTTAAAACTTTTTGATAAAGACAATAATGGCAAAATTTCTACACAGGAACGCGAGCTTTGCATCAAATTTTTGGGAAACCATTTGGCAAAAGATGCAGATAAATTAAAAACTGCAATAAGCTTCACAAAATACTGGGAAAACATCCCCACACTAATGAGCTTCTCTCCTAAGGGCGAGCTTCTAAGCACAAAAAATTCTTACCCTGTCTTTGCAAATCTACCAAATGCAAATAAGGCTAAAACTATTGATATTTACACAAACCCAAACAATAGGCGCATATTTATTGAAAGCGCTGAAAACTTCCCTCCACGTTTTTCTGAAGAAGAAGTTCTTGCAAAACTTAAGTATGAGAGCATCTATAACATCAGAAAAGCTCATGACGCAAACAGAGACGGCAAATTAGATGACGAAGAAATAAAAGAACTCATGTTTGAACTTCGCCACAAGTACGATTCTGCCAAAAGCGAAGGCAGAAGGCAAAAGCTTGTTGAGCTTTACGCCCAAGTGCTTGCAGAGCTTGAAAAAGATGAATTCACCCTCTCTTGGGGCGGCAACTCTACATTTAAAATCTACAAAGACCCTATAACAAACAAGTGGTTTGCAGATGAAAAATCTATTTTCACAGATAATTTTGGCAAACACGCTTCTGTAAACGCAGTGGCAATGCTTCAAAAGAAAGATCCAAGCCAACTTTTGCTTGCTCAGTTTTTAAACGAGCTTCAGCACATAAGCCCATTTAAGCGTGCACAAAAAATTGAAGAAATTTTACCAAATTATCTTTTAAAAGAAGTTCCTGCAAAAGACAGCGATGCTTGGCTTTGCGCCTTTAAAAGTTTAGGCTACCAAAATTTGGACAGTCTGGATCTTGAAACATTCTTAGAATACATAGATGAAGAACATCAAAACGTTATTGCTCCAATATTTTTTACAGACCCGGACAACGCAATAAAACTTCTTGTAAAGTTATCAGAAATTAACCTTAAAGACTTTAGCTTAGAAGAATCTAAAGCTCTTGAAACTTATCAGGAAAAGCGTTCAGAAAGCGCAAAATAAATTTTACTAAACTAAAACAATAAAAAAACTGCTAAGAATTTAGCAGTTTTTTTTGTGAAAAAATTTTAAATATTTTAAATTTAAGCTGGCAGCCTACGCACAACTCTCCACGCAATAATAAAGCTAAGCAGCGCATAAATAAAACCTGCCGAACTATCATAACCCAAGCCAAATTCTAAGCTTTGCAAAATCATTGAAGGCGTTGCAGCTAAAAGCGAAATTTTAAGCGCCCCTATATAGCCCAAATTTGGAAGCTTGCTTATAGTGCTGATATACACAGGCAAAGACAGTGCCAAAGTAAAAACTACACACATAAAAAAACAAATAAATAACGCAGAACTAGGCACAGAAGAAAACAAAAATACCTTCAAATATTTTTTGTTTTTCAAGAAACTGTCGCCATTGATTGCAATTTCATTATCTGAAATTTTAAGTGAAGGAAAAAATTTTGAAAAATATTTGAAGGTATTTATAATGTCTGAGTAAAAAATATTCATTTCAGAGTCTTTTGCAAAAATAGAAATTCTGTCTTTTTCAAACGCCATAAAAAGATTATCTGTGAGCGTATAATCAATAAAGCCAGAGGTAAAAGCCAAAAGATTTTTATCATCGTTTGATTTCACAAAAACAAGTTCATCTGTTGGCATTATCAAAATATTATCTTTGATTTTTGCATCAGGCATTTGGCTTGCAATTGTCTGAGTATTGTCATCAATAAATTTATTTATAGAATATATTTGAGGAATTGTTGCAAAAAGAGCGCTAACAAAAATGAGCAAAACTGCGTAAGCCAAAAATTTAAAGCGCCAATTTAAAAGCGCATTATAGTACGCAGCAACACTGCCCCAAGATTTCCATAACATTTTAATCATCTTTTAAATCCTTTAGTCTGCATAATTATTGACGCATTGTAATCTAAGAGCGCATTGAAAGACTCTGGCAAAGGCGCTTTCGCTGAAAATTTAATTAGCTCATCGCCCAGCATAAACTCCACATAAGTTTCTGCGCAGTGCAAAAATAATCTGTTAGTGTGCACTATGTTTTTGATGAACTTATTAAGCGCAAAATTTCCATAACTTGCATCGCCAATAATTGGAATTTTTCTTTGAGCACACTGCACTCTTAGCTGATGTGTTTTGCCGGTAATGGGTTCTAGGCGCATTAAAGAAATTCCAAGGCTGTTGGCATCTAATTTTTCTTGAGTATATTTTGTGAGAGCCTCAGCCCCACCTGCACCTTTTGCCGCCCTTAGATGAGAACCTAAATTTTGAGTTTTAAGTAAGTCTTTCCACTCTCCATGTTTTGCAACAAGGCGACCAGAGCAAAGCGCATAGTAAATTTTTTTTGCAACTTTTTCTTTAAAAGCAAATTTTACTGCATCTGCCACTTCAGGATTTGTAGCTAAAAAAATCACGCCTGATGTAGGAGAATCTAGCCTGTTTAAAAGAAAAATGCGTATGCGTTTTCCTTCTTCATCTGTAAGCGAATAATACTCTCTTTGCAAATTGTAAGGCGCATTTATGAGCGCAGGCGGCTCTGGAGGAAGCTTGCCCTTAAAATTGGGAGGCGGCACTGGGCGTGGATTTGGATGAGACAAAAGCCCTGCTCCCTTATTAATAGCAATCAGCCCGCAATCATGATAAGCCAATACTTCAGCTTTTTTTGCGAAAGGAATTTTTTCTATTAAACTTTCTAAACTCATCTGTAAAAAAATTGAAATTTAACGCTCTGATTTTGCCCCGCAAAAACACGCACCATTTCTTCAGTCCAAGGTCCGTAAGGGGCTGTAGAAATTATTGCTTGCTCGCAAAGTTTTTGCCCTGTGGCTGTTGATGTATTAAAAACTACTTTGAATGAAGTTATTTCTCCATTTTTGTCGAGCGTAAATTCTATCGCAACAACTGAATTGTATGCGGCCCCCAAGTCGTATCTTGATGCAAGCAAATACCACTGGCGCACTATTGCCTCTTGCATACGCTGCTGATATGCGCCAAATTCGCTGAATCTGGAATCAATTGCTGTTGTGCCAATTTGATTACTTGCCATATTGCTTTGCATTAAAGGACCTGCTGGAACCTTCATATTTAAGCTTGGCCTTGCTTGCGGCGTCGGCAAATTTTGCTCTGGCGTATAGGCTTCTATTTTTTCTTCTTTTACATCCTCTTTATTTTCAGATTTTTCCTCTGTTTGCATAGCTTCGTTGTCTGCTTTTTTAACACTTTCTTCAGACTCGCTTAACTGAGCAGGAAGAGAAATGTTTTTTTCTGAATCAGAAATTGCAGCAGAATTTTCAGGTTTTTTTTCTGCAAAATTTTCAAAAGGAATCTGCATATTTTGAGACTGAACTTGGCTTGCAGACTGATTTTCTAAAGGGCGCTCAAGAGTTTCAAAAACTTTTTGAGGCGCACTTAGCGCATCATCTAAATTGCCTTCTACAATTTTTTTAGTATCCATTTCTCCATCAACAGTAGGTACAGGATCGTCTGCATTGGGGTCTGGTATTTCCTGCGCTGCACGCTGATCTTTGTAAGACTCTTGCATGTTGCTGTGAAGTGGTTTTTCAGAATTTGCATTTGGGTTTGCCTCAACATATTCCGGCAACTGAGGCGGTACGTACTCCTCTAATTTTTCCAGTTCCGGCGGCAAAATTTCAAGCTCAAGATTGTCAAAATTTTCTTCTGCACTATGCGTTAAAAAATCAGAAGGAATTGCGGCAAAAATTGCGCCGTGGATAAGCACAGTAAGAAATAAGGCAATAAGCATAGCTTTCCACTCAACTCTTGAATTCTCATAAAGCTGAAAAGAAAAATCCTTTTGCAAATCTGCCATACCTTTATAATTCGACTAGAAATTTATTGAGTCAAGTTCATCTTTTAAAAGCCTGCAAGGCAGCCCCATTACGTTGTCGAACTGACCATCAATTTTTTCAATTATAAGTTCTCCAAATTCCTGAGCAGCATATGCCCCTGCCTTATCTAAAACATAAACTTTTGAAAGATAATTTTTAATTGCAGCTTCATCCATTTTTTTGAACGTAACTTTAGACTCATCAACAGCCACACGTTCAATTTCTTTTGAAACGCAAACCAAAGCAATTGCAGTAAAAACACTGTGCGTACGCCCTTGCAGCTCTGAAAGCATTTTGAATGCCTCCTGCAAATCTTTGGGTTTTCCATAAACTTTGCCATTTAAAACGACAATAGTATCTGCCCCTAAAACAAGCCTTGCAGGAAATTTTTGCGCAATATCATTTGCCTTTAAGAGAGCGTTGCTTTTTGCAATTTCAAAAGTTTTTACACAGCGCTGCACCTCCTCCTCGGCAGACGAAGGGCAAACTTCAAAAAGATAATTTTCTTTTTCAAGCAATTCTTTTCTGCGTGGCGACGCTGATGCCAATATTATTTTCTTGCTTATGCTTTCCATTTAAAAAAATATGAGTTATGAAAAATTTCTTTAAGATAAAAGACCTATCCTTTATTGTAGACAAGCCCATTTTAGATAAAATCACGTGGAATGTGGAAAAAAATGAGCGCTGGGTTCTCATGGGTGCAAACGGATCTGGCAAAACTTCGCTTTTATCTACAATTTGCGGCTACAACACGCCATCTTCAGGAGAAATGACTATTGACGACAAAACTTACTCTGAATACGAATGGCAAAAAATCAGAGAACGCATTGCAATAGTAAGCGCACAAATCAACAGACAAATTCAAAGCACAGAAACTGCCCTAGAAACAGTTATTAGCGGCGCCTACGCTATGCTAAATTTTTGGGGAAGCCCCAGCAAAGAAGTTCTAAGACGTGCACTAAAAAACATGAAAGATCTTAAAATTTCTTATCTGCAAGATTCTTTATGGGGCAAAATTTCACAAGGTGAAAGACAAAAAGTACTAATCGCCAGAGCCCTAATGATACGCCCGCTTGTTATGTTTCTAGACGAACCCTGCACTGGTCTAGACCCCGTTGCCAGAGAAAATTTTGTGAACTTCATAGATGAATTAGCTAAGAAAAAACAAAGCCCCGCTATGATTTTTGCAACACATCATGTTGAAGAAATTCCCCCATCTTTTACTCACGCAATAGTCCTAAAGGATGGCAAAGTTCTTAAAAGCGGCAAAATAGAAGAAACTTTAACAAGCAAAATTTTATCTCAAGCATACAACGCAAAATGCTCTCTTACTTGCAGAAATAAAAAGTTCTCATTAAAAGTTTTAGCTTAGTTTTATTTTTGTTAAGAGCAAATTTTCGTCCTCTTTTTCTTAGGGGCTTATTCTGTTTAAGAAAGCGTTTTACGAAGTAGGAGTGTTTCGCTTGGGCGCAAAGAAATGCTTTTCTTTGCGAGATAAGAAGTTTCGAAGTTTCTCCATTCATTTTAATTATTATCTTAAAGCTGTCAAATTGTGGCTAAGACTAGGCGCAAAAAAAATCGCAAGCAGGAGTGTACTTAGTACATGACTGTTTGCGATTTTTTGTAGCAACAACGTATTAGCCCAATTTGACAGCTTTAAAAACAGGAGATTCCA
>JAVBSE010000196.1:0-8177 GCA_031547315.1 Opitutales bacterium | reverse complement strand
CGATTTACAAAATTGCTTATTTGCACATTCCATAGGGTATCCAAAAGTTTGATTTTCCCAATTAATACGCCATTTATGATATCTTGGTCGCCGGCTGTGATTTCAGAAATGTGTTCTTTTGCGTATTGCGCAAACTTAGCTTCATAGTTTCCTTTGCGAATTTTTTCCAAATCCATCAAGAGCATTCCCGCATTTACATATGCAGAATTTTTGCGAATTTTGCGTTTGTCAATGTCGCACACTCCGCCGACTACATTATCGCCTAAGTCGGTATTAAAAAGCTCATAAAGGCTGTCGTTTACTACTATATCGCAATCTAAATAAATTATGCGCTGCACATTGGGAATGAGGCGTGAAAGCTCAAGCCTATAATATGTTGCCAAAGAGATATAAGCATGTGTTTTAATTTCTTTGTATGAGGCAAAAAGTGCTTCATCAATTTTTACAAATTCAATTTCGCAATCTTTGATAGATATTAGAGAAAGCATTGTCTGCTTATCTTCATCTTTAATGCCGCCGTCTAAAATATAAAACGAAATGTTGTCAGAAATTGCGGCGTTCTGCAAAATAGATGCCATTACAACACCTGCATATTTTGCATATTTTGCATCAGTAGAAATGCATACATTAATGGGTGAGCTGTTTTGTGCAATATCTGTAGGCGTATTCGACATTTTTAAAAGAGAATCTTCTACGTCCCATTAGACAAGAAGCCATTTGTTAAGTAAAGGCTAAAATACGTATATTAGTCTTTACAAGAAAGCATAATGTGTTAGTTGTTTTGAAGATAAAATATGGCAAAAGTTTTGATATTCGCATCGCATTCGCGTCCAACGTACAAGATAGCACAGCTTCTAGAGCTGTGTAAAATGCATATCGATAAAAAAAATGAGATAAGGATATTAGATTGCGGAGGTATTTTAGGCGGTTATTGTGCATTGAATAGAGCAGGGGGGGTATTGTACTGCAATAAGTGTATTCAGTCTGCCGATAAGGCAATGGCTCTTGCAGGAATATCTCCAGATAAGCTCATACCTATAAAAAAATTTGAAACGCCAAAATTTAAATTTCCCGAAAGCCTTCAAGAATTAAAAGATTATGATATTTGTGGAGTGAATGTTGGCGTAGGAATTGCATCTGTTGTTATGACTTTAGGCAGAAATTTTATGCCAGATATTTTTAAATACAAAAAATGCATAAATGGATATTTTAAGACTGCCTACACAATGATAAAAAACGTTGAAGCCATTTATGATGATTGGCAGTTTGATGAGTTCCACTCTTTTAACGGACGTTTGCCAAGTGTTTACCCAATTTTAAATTTTTGCAAAAAAAAAGGCGTAGATTATTATATTTATGAAGGTGGGGCAAATAGAAATAAAATGCGTTGTCTTAAAAATGAATTGATACATGAGCTTGATCCATTCAAGGGTGAGATTGAACGTTATTGGTCTGAAGGTACAGAACCTGAAAGATCTCAAAAAGCGCAAAAATGGTTTGATGATAGGCGCGGGGCAAAATATCAGGCACAAGAATCTTTCACTGTGCATCAAAAGAAAGATTCTTTGCCTTTAGATTGGAATTTTTCAAAAGAAAACATAGCTATTTTTAATAGCTCTATAGATGAAATTTATGCTTTTGATTGTTGGAAAAATCCATTTGTGGATAATGAAAATGATTTGCTTATGCAAATTTTTGAACACTATAAAGATGATGCAAGTAAACATTTTTATCTGCGTATTCATCCTAATTTAACAAAAGCAAAGAAATACAGGACTTTGCAAATTTTGCAGATAAATGAACTTAAAAAGAAATACAAAAACCTTACAGTAATAGAACCCGATGCAAAAATTGATTCTTATGCGCTGGTCGGCGCTTCTTCAAAAGTTCTTACATTTACTTCTACAGTGGGGTTTGAAGCTACGTATGCAGGAAAAGTTTCTATCTTGGCAGGGCGTGCGCCTTATGAGGACTTGGATTGCACATACAAAGCAAAAAGTGTGGAAGATATTTTTGCGCTTATAGATGATAAATCATTAAAGCCAAAACCCAAAGAAAACACATATCCATATGCGTATAGAAATGAAGTGTTTGGGTTAGATTTTAAGTACGTGAAAGCCAAAAATGAAGAAGAGGCATATTTTAATGGTTCTTCTATTGCTCTGCCAGATGGTAAATTTTTGGGCTTTTTAAAAAGACTCATAAAGGGACGTAATCATAATGTTTAAAGGGAAAAAAATTTTAGTTACAGGGGCCGATGGTTTTATCGGATCTCATCTTACAGAGCGTTTAGTCAAAGAGGGGGCAAAAGTTTCAGCTCTTTCTCAGTATAATTCTTTCAATAATTGGGGATGGTTGGAGGATGTGGATTGCCTTTCTGATATTGAAGTTTTATGCGGAGATGTAAGAGATTCTGCTTATATTCAGAAAATTACAGAAAATGTAGATATTGTTTTTCACCTTGCGGCTCTTATTGCGATACCGCAGTCTTACGTTGCTCCGGAAAGTTATGTGGATACAAATGTAAAGGGTACTATGAATGTTTGCCAAGCGGCACTCAAAAATGGTGTAGAAAAACTCTTAGTTACATCAACCAGCGAAGTTTATGGGACGGCAAAATATGTTCCTATAGATGAAGAGCATCCTCTGCAGCCACAGTCTCCATATTCAGCTACAAAGATTGGTGCAGATGCTATTGCTAAAAGTTTTAATAATGCTTTTGATTTACCTTTAGTTATTGTGCGTCCATTTAATACTTATGGACCAAGGCAGTCTGCAAGAGCTGTGATTCCTACAATTATTACACAAATAGCTTCAGGGCTAAAATATATAAAGCTTGGTGATGTATCTCCTACAAGAGATTTTAATTATGTAAAAGATACAGTTTCTGGTTTTATTGCTTTGGCAAATTGTAATGCTGCGCTTGGCGAAACTGTAAATATAGGTTCTAACAGCGAAATAAGCGTAGGAGATACGCTAAAGCTTATTAGAAAGATTATGAATAGTAATGTAGAATTTGTTTTAGATGATAATAGACTACGCCCTGCAAATTCTGAAGTAAACAGACTTTGGTGTGATAATACTAAAATTAAAAAATTAACAGGATATACTCCTGATTTTACTTTAGAAATGGGGCTCAAAGAAACTATAGAATGGTTTACTTGTCCCCAAAATTTATCAAAATACAAAGCTAATTTATACAATCTGTAATTTTCAATTAACCCCAAAATACATTTCTATGAAATATTGTAAAATTTGTGTTATGCCTGACACTCGTCCTGGTATAAGTTTTAATAACGAAGGCGTTTGTTCTGCTTGCCAGACTTATGCTAACAGAAAAAATATTGATTGGAAAGATCGCCTAAAACAGTTTGAGGCTCTTTGTGCAAAATACAGGGGCATGAATGGAAATTCATATGACTGTGCTATTGCTGTTTCCGGTGGAAAGGATTCTCATTGGCAAGTTTATGTCATGAAAGAGCTTATGGGAATGAATCCTATATTATTTTCTGTAGAAGATAATTTTCCGATGACAAATGCCGGTAGGCACAATATTAAAAACATAGGAGAAGCTTTTGGCTGCAATATAATTTCTTTAAAGCCAAATTTGGCGGCGCAAAAAAAAGTTATGCGTTATACCTTTGAAAAATTTGGCAAACCTACATGGTTTATAGACAGGCTAATTTACACTTATCCGCTGATTATGTCTATGAAGTTTAATACGCCTCTTTTAGTGTATGGAGAAAATATCAGTTACGAATATGGCGGAAATGATGCTCTTGACACATATTCAGCAAGAGGGCAGCTTTCAAACGGCGTTGCCTCAGACATTGATTTTGATGAAATATGTGAAGCTACTGGGCTGAATAAAAAAGACATGGAACTGCTTTCTCCGCCAGATTCTGCAGATATGGCAAAATTAGATCCTATGTATGTTTCTTATTTTATGCCTTGGAATTCTTTTGAAAATTATGAATTTGCAAAAAGCAGAGGCTTTCATGATCTTACTCATGAATGGAACAGAACGCATCATGCAGAAAATTTTGATCAAGTTGATTCTCGTGCATACCTTGTGCATCCATGGCTTAAATACCCAAAGTTTGGGCATCAGTTTGCGACAGACTATGCAGCTAGAATGGTTCGTTATGGAATGATAACTCGCAATGAAGCAATAGACATTGTAAATAAGCATGATGCAAATTTGGATCCTCTTTGTATTCGTGATTTTTGCGAATTTTTGGGTTATTCAGAAACAGAGTTTTGGCAGGTGATAGATAAACTTTATAATAAAGATATATTTGTGAAGTCTGGCGCTAAATGGAAATTGAAAGAACCTTTGAAGAAATCTTAAAAACATGAAGAAAATTATCCTGATAGGTGGTGGCGGTCACGCCAAAGCTTGTATTGATGTTATTGAGCAAGAAAACAAATTTAGCATTGTCGGGATTATAGATCTTCCAGAAAAAATCGGTCAAAAAACACTTGATTATGAGATTATTGACTGCGATGAAAATATCTCAAAATATGTGGATGAGAATACATATTTTCTTATAACAATTGGGCAAATAAAATCTGCTCAAAAACGTATTAAAATGTATTCTTATCTTAAAAGTATTGGCGCAAAGATAGCAACTTGCCTATCACCGCACGCTTATGTTTCAAAGCATGCTTTTCTTGATGAGGGTTGTGTTGTGATGCATAAGGCAGTAGTTAATGCCGGTGCCAAAATAGGTGTAAACTGTATAATAAATTCTTGCGCTTTAATAGAGCATGATGTGCAAGTTGGGAATCATTGCCATGTTTCTACAGCTTCAGTTTTAAATGGGCAGGCTTTTATTGGAGATGAAACTTTTGTTGGAAGTAATGCTGTTGTTGTTAATGGGGCACAGATTCCAAGCAAATCTTTCGTAAAAGCTGGAATAAGATTTGTATGAGTCGAATATTTATAATTGCAGAAGCAGGTGTGAATCATAATGGGTCATTGGAACTTGCAATGAAACTTGTTGAGTGCGCTGCTGCGGCTGGTGCCGATTGTGTTAAATTTCAAACCTTTAAGAGTGAGAGCCTTGTGTCTGCAAGCGCACCCAAAGCAGATTATCAGAAGCTTAACACAGCTTCCGATGAGACTCAGTTTGAAATGCTTAAAAAGTTAGAGCTTTCTCAAGAAGATTTTTGTCTCTTAAAAAAGCGTTGCGATGACCTTGAAATAATGTTTCTTTCAACGCCATTTGATTTTGAAAGTGCAGATTTTTTGAAGAATCTTGGTATGAAAATTTTTAAGATTCCATCAGGAGAAATTACAAATTTGCCTTATTTGCGTAAGATAAATTCTTATGCAACAGATGTCATTCTTTCTACGGGGATGTCAACGCTTGAAGAGATAGAAATGGCACTTCAGGCTTTATCTGATAGTCGTGTGAAATTGCTGCATTGTACCACAGACTATCCTTGTTCTTTTTCAAATGTGAATCTGCGTGCAATGGAGACAATGCGTATTCGCTTTGGTTTGCCTCTTGGTTATTCAGACCATACAAATGGAACTGAAGTTGCTGTTGCAGCAGCTGCGTTAGGGGCAGAAATAATAGAAAAGCATTTCACTTTAGATAAGACAATGGAAGGTCCTGATCATAAAGCGAGTTTGAATCCTGATGAATTAAAAAGCTTAGTTTTTCAGATTAGAAATATTGAGCTTGCAATGGGAGACGGCATTAAAAAACCAATGCCTGATGAGATAAAAAATATTTCTGTCGCGCGCAGATCAATAGTTGCAGCTTGTCCTATAAAAAAAGGAGAATTTATTGAAGAGCATATGCTTACGCTTAAGCGTCCTGCTACAGGTTTAAGTCCTATGCTTTGGGATAGCATAATTGGCAGCAAGGCAAAAAAACATTATGAAAAGGGTGAACTTATATGAGAAAAATCTGCGTAGTCAGTTCGTCTCGTGCAGAATATGGAATAATGTCTCGGTTAATAAAAAAACTAGATTCTGATCCAGAAATAGATTTGCGTCTTTTAGTTACAGGTACTCATTTATCAAAAAAATTTGGAAAAACTGTGGATGAAATTTCAGTAAAAATTGCAGAAAAAATAGACATAGGAATAGAAGGAAGTCCCCAGTCGGCAATGGCGAAAGCTGTTGTAAAATTTTGCGATGCTATTGAAAAAATTAAGCCTGATATTCTTGTACTGCTTGGCGATAGATATGAAATTATGGCAGTTGCTATAGCAGCAATGCTTTCAAAAATTCCTATAGCGCATATAGCCGGCGGAGATTCTTCTTTTGGGGCTTTCGATGAAGCTGCAAGGCATTCAATTACCAAGATGAGCCATCTGCATTTTGCCGGCTGCGAAGAACACAAACGCAGAATCATACAGCTTGGAGAGAATCCTAAATACGTTTTTAATGTTGGTGAGTTGGGGGCAGAAAATAGCTCTAAAATCCCTCTTATGAGCAAATGTGATTTAGAAAAATCTATAAACTTTAAGTTTGCGAAGAAAAATGTAATGGTGACATTTCATCCTGAAACACTTTCCCAGACATCATCTGGAAAACAGTTTGCAGAATTGCTTGGAGCGCTTGAAATGCTTGAAGAAACTAACATCATAATAACTATGCCAAATTCAGATCCTGGAAATGAAGATATTATGAATATGCTTTCAGAATTTTCAAAAGGCAGGAAAAATGTTTTGCTAGTTACTTCTCTTGGAGTGCAGCGCTATCTTTCATCCCTTAAATTTGTAGACTTAGTTTTGGGAAATTCTTCCAGTGGAATTATAGAAGCGCCATCATTTAAAATTCCTACAATTAATATAGGTGAGCGTCAGGCAGGGCGTATCAGAGCTGTTTCTGTAATTGATGCAAAAACAAAAAAAAGCGCAATTCTTTCAGCGATTCGTAAAGCGTATTCGCCTAAATTTAAAAAATCTCTTAAGAATATGAAAAATCCTTATTATAAAAGCGGATCTGCATCTAAAATTGTTTCGGTACTTAAGAATTTTAATTTGGATGGACTGCTTAAAAAGAAATTTTATGATCTAGAAACAGATTTTCGAAAGGTTAAAAAAAATGATTCAAAATAAAGAACATTTAATGGGAGAGAAAAATAAAATCTCAGATGCACTTTTGAGATTTTTGGAAATGAAAAATTCTCCATTGGTGCTTTTTGTCCATAATAATGCCGGAAAAATTTTAGGTTCAATTACAGATGGCGATGTGCGTAGAGGCTTGCTTAAAGGGCTTACACTTAATGATTGTGTTACGCAAGTCATGTGCAAAACATTTAAATTTATAGATGATTTAAGGGATCATAAAAAGATTGAGCATTTTAAAAAAATGGACTTAAAGTTGGTTCCGCTATTAGACAAAAATGGAAAGCTTAAAGAATTTCTAGATCTTACTGTGCTTAGGGCAATACTGCCAGTTGATGCTGTAATTATGGCAGGCGGTAAGGGTGTGCGTTTAAGTCCATTTACTGATGATACGCCAAAGCCAATGCTTCCTTTGAAAGGTAAACCTATTATTGCCCATAATATTGATAGGCTTCTTTTATATGGAATTAAAAACATATATATTTCTGTAAATCATTTGAAAGATCAGATAATAGATTATGTTTCAAAAAATTATGCAGGTCATAATATATATTTTATTGAGGAAAAAGAAGCTCTTGGAACAATTGGATCTTTGTCTCTTGTAAAAAAATTTACTTATAACGACGTATTGGTAATGAATGCAGACTTGCTTACAACTCTTGATTACGCCGACTTTTTTGAGCATTACAAAAAGAACAAGGCAAAAATGTCTGTTGCAACTTTTAATATCAGAATAAATCTGCCTTATGCTGTTCTTAAAACTAATGGCAGTAGCGTAAAATCTCTGGAGGAAAAACCAACATATACGCATTACTCAAATGCAGGAATTTATCTTTTGAATAGCAGTGCGGTATCTGAAATACCAAAATCAAAAAAATTTGACTCAACCGATTTACTAGAAAAACTTGTAAAACAAAAGAAGAAAGTTTCTCACTTTTTGATATGTGGATATTGGCTTGATATAGGTAATGCGCAAAACTATATGAAGGCAAAAGACGATATTGCGCATATAAAATTTTAATATGTTTAAATCTCAAAAAATGCTTGCATTTATCCCTGCAAGAAGCGGTTCTAAGGGGTTAAAAGAC
>JAVBSE010000163.1:0-3586 GCA_031547315.1 Opitutales bacterium | reverse complement strand
AGCCCACTCCGGAAGCTGTTGCAAGGCAGTATTTTCTTTCAAGGCTATATGACCAGTGGCTAGACGACTGCGTTTGGCTTACTGTGCTTGCGCCTGCATACATGGCGGCCGAATCTTCTATGACAGATGAGGAAAAAAACTTTATCAAAGAAAATCTTTTTAAACTTTTGGCCGATCAGCAGATGAATAGGCAAGGCAATAACAACTGGCAGGTTTGGAATAATACTGCCAGAATTATGCTTGGCGTTGTTTTGCATGACGACTCTATGATAGATATTGCGCTCAATGGCAAAAAAGGCTTGCTAAAAGCGATGGATAAAGAGGTCAACAAAGATGGCTGGTATAATGAGGCTTCTATGGGCTATCATTTTTTTCCGCTTAGGGGGTTTACTGCCTCGGCAAATGCGCTGCGCTGCAGGGGTATAAATCTGTTTAATGATAAGCTTTATTTGATGTATTCTTCTGTTGTGTATGCAACTTATTTTGATTTGTCTGTTGTTTCGCATAACGATGGCGGCCATGCAAATTCGCCAATGAAACAGGTTAGTTTGTACGAGTTTGCGTATTCTAGATTTAAGAATCCGTTTTTATTGGAAGTGCTCGCAAATATTTATACTAAAAAGGAAAGAGATTCTGCTGAATCTTTGCTTAACCCTATAGAAATTGCGCCTACAAAAGTTCCTATGAAATTAGAGTCAAAGCTTTTCCCTGATACGGGTTTTGCAATTTTGCGCTCGGGCAAAAATGCTGCAACGCTTACTTATGGAGAATCTGAGGGCGGCCACGCACATCCGCATAGGCTTGCCATAACTATACATAATGGAGAGTCTGAAATTTTGCCTGACTTTGGCACGCCGGGTTATGGCGTTCCTGCTTACAGAGCTTGGTATCAAAAAACTTTGGCGCACAATACTGTTGTTGTTGACGCTAAAAATCAGACAATGCGCAAAACAGGTGGCAAGCTTATTGACTTTGATTCATCCTCTGACAGCGGCGAAATAGAAGCTTTTGCGGACAAGGCGTACAAGGGTGTTGAAATGTCCAGAAAACTAGAACTCAAAGGCGATATTCTAAAAGATAATTTTAAATGCAAATCAGAAGAAATGCATACTTACGACTACGTTTTGCACTTTAAAGACAAGCCAATTTTTAAAGCGAATTTGCAAGATGCAGTGCTTGAAGATGCACCTGAATATAAGCTTATCAGAGACTTAAAAAAGTTCTCGCAAAAGGGTGTTTTGAAAATTGCTTCAAAGAGCGCAGATGTCGAAATTACAAATATTTTGAATTCTGATTATGAAGTTTACGTTGGAACTTCCGATGGTCCTATTATTGCCGGCGCAAAAGATGAAAGCGAATGTTGGGTAACAACAGTTATCATCAGAACAAAGGCAAAAGATATGAACATTTTTGCAAAGTGGAAAATCAAATAATTTAAAAATTTAAAACTATGCTGCCCAAAAAAATTATCATAAGTTTGATTTCTTTAGCTTCGTTTGCCTTTGCTGCAGACGATACTAAGGGATACTATTTTTATAGCGCAGAAGATTTGGCAAATGTTAAAAAATCTGCCGAAACATCTTGGGGAAAAGAAATTGTCTCAAAGCTTGAAAAGAAAATAGAAGCCAGACGCAAGTATGACTTAAAGGTAATTCCCGAAAGCACAGGGCGTTATCACAGCTACTTTTGCCCTGTGCATGCAACACTTTTCGATTTTAGGTGGGATAGCCCAGAATCTCATAAATGCACAGCTTGCGACAAAGAATACCCTGGCAAAAGGGGCGCATGGCTTTACATGTTTCATTTTGAAAATTCAAAATACCTGCTGGACTGTATGTGGGCTTATATGGCAAGCGGCGACAAAAAGTTTGAAGGCTACATAAAAGAAATGCTCTTAGACTATGCAAATGTTTATCCTACTTTAAAGGAGTATTCTGCAGAAGAGGTAAAAAAGAAAGCGCATATAGGCAGACTCTTTGATCAGTTTTTAGATGAGGCAAATTGGTTTACAAACATTGCAAGGGCATACAGTGTAATTCAAAATAATATTACATCAGAAGAACGTAAAACAATTGAAGAAGGTTTGTTTAGAAATGGCGCCAATTTGCTTATGAATAGGCAAGGCGGCAACAATTGGCAGGTTTGGAACAACAGCGGCCGCATAATGATAGGCATAATTTTGCATGATGATAAAATTGTCGACACAGCGCTAAACGCAAAGGGCGGTTATGTGGAAATTGTGAAAAAAGAAGTCAACAAAGATGGCTGGTATAATGAGGCTTCTGCAGGCTATCATTTCTTCCCGCTTCATGCTTTTATCCACACTGCAAATGCTGCAAGGTGCAGGGGCATAAATTTATTTGATGAGCAGTTCTATTCTATGTTCGGAAATATCATAAACGGAATTTATCCTGATATGCGTTTTATTGCACACAACGATGGCTGGTATGGAATTTCTACTTATGGCAATGCAGACCTTTACGAGTTTGCCTACACACGTTTTAAGAACCCATTTTTGCTTGAAGTTTTGGGTGTTTCTTATGCTTATGGAGAGCGCATTGTGCCTGAAGCTCTGCTTACAAATACAGAAATTGTGCCTGCAAAAAAACCTCTCAAGCTTTCTTCTTATTTGTTTGAGCAAACGGGTTTTGGAATTTTAAAAGATGGCAAAAATTCTCTGAGCTTGGTTTATGGGCAGCCTCAAGGTGGGCACAGTCACCCTAGCAAGTTGTCTATCACTTTGCACAATGGCAAAAATGAAATCATAAGCGACATGGGTACTTGCGGCTATGGCTTAAAGGCTTATGGCGATTGGTACAAGCGCACGCTTGCGCACAGCACGCTTACTTTAGATTTTAAAGATCAGCTTATAGACATTCCTTATGGCAAGGCAGATAAAGACGGAAAGTTTCGCAATAAGCGTTTGCCTGCAAAATTAGATGACTTTAAGGCAAGCGCAGATGGCGGCTCTATGGAAGTTTCTACTTTAGACCACTATGCGAGCGTTGCGGCAAAGCGCAGTGTGTCGCTCAAAAATGGTTTTGTTAAAGATTTGTTTGAGTGTACTTCTGACGAAGAGCATGTTTATGAGTATGTGCTTATCTTCTTAGAAAAGCCTTCAATTTCTGCAAAGAGTGAAGATGTGGAATTGACTGAGTCTATTGCGCATTCTCAAATTAAAAATGTAAAAAAATACAAGTTTAAAAATAACTTTGCTTTCAAAACAAAAAGTGCGGAAATCATTATTGACAGTAGCGCAAGCCCAGAGATGGAAGTTTTTGTAGGAGAGGCTTTGGGGCCTGTAATTTCTGCCTATGAAGGGCAGGGGCAAACAGATTCCACATCTTATCCTTTGATAGTTAGAACAAAGGGCAAGAATATGAAAATCAGCACAAGCATTAAGATTAAGTAATTATGAAAAAAGCTTTTTTATCTTCTCTTTTACTTCTTTGTGTTTTTGCATTTGCGCACAATTCAGATGGCGAATATTGGAATGTTAAACTGCAAATAAATACATTTAGAATTGCTCTGCCGCCTCAAGGTTTTACTCCAAAATATTTAGACTTAAATAAAGATGGGAAAATCG
>JAVBSE010000049.1:0-8538 GCA_031547315.1 Opitutales bacterium | reverse complement strand
TGCCCCGAAAGCAACCAAACGTCGCCAACTAAAACATTTGAAATTTCGACAGTTTCAGAGCCCATACTGACCTTCAAACTGCGCCCTTCAAAAGATGCCTCCATAGGCTTTAAAGCCGCAAGCCACTTGCCATCTGCATCTGCCTTTACAGAAATTTTCTGCCCTGCAAATTCCAGAACAACTGTTTTTCCTTTATCTGCAAAGCCAAAAACATTGCAAGGCATATCACGCTGCAAGACCATATTAGAATTAAAGATTCCATCTAAACCAAGCTCTGCAAATAAAGAAACTGAAACAAAAATTAAAGAAGTAAGCAGTAGTAGTTTTTTCATTTTTTGTAAGCTTTAATTTTTAATTCCAATGTTTTTTAGAATAAATTCACGCTCAGAATTTTTCCACTCGTCATTCCAACCATGGCCTATTAACTGCATTCTTAAAATTTGCTTCTTGCCCAAATAGTTATTGTACATAGCCATTAGGGCTGTCGGAGAACAAGTGTTGTCTATAAGCCCCATGCCCAAATACATTTTTGCTTTGATATTTGTTGCCATGTGGGCAGGATCAAAGTATGCGCCGTTTGTGGCTTCAAGCTCGTGATTGGCGTTGTGCACCCAGTCTGGCCAGCCAGAGCGTCTGCCTATTTTCTCTGCGCCATTGTCGCACATTGCAGGGCAAAGCGGGCTAATAACATTCACCTTTGGACAAAGGTAGGCTGCTGCAATAGTCTGCGCCCCACCTTGGCTAAAACCGCGCACTGCAATGTTTTTGCCATCCCAATCTTTGCGAGCCATCACCATGCGCAAGGTCTGATAGCAGCGCTTAAACATTCCTACAAAGTAAACGTCTTTAGGCTCATCTTTAATGCCCCTGTTGCGATAATTGCCTGCGTCGCCATGAATTTTTGCTTTGATAAATTCTTCACGCTCCTCTTTGTTTGTAAGGTCCGCAGGCACTGCATGAGGGTTCATAGAAACGCCAATTGCGCCATCTTGAGCATAATTTAGAGCATCACGCATATCTGCGCTATAAGAACCTGCGCCATAAAATGTAACAACGGCAGGTAGTTTTGCTTTTTCAATATCAGTAGGAACTGCAATATAGCCTTCTGCAAAAATGCCTCCGCAAGAGCCTATTTCACTTTTGTCCACTTTTACTTCAAACTTGTAAAGACTGACCTCGTGCTTGCCTTCGCTTGCAGGAAAATCTTTAACGTGAGTGAGTTTTGGATTTGGCACAGTTTTTTCAACATCAGTTTTTATTTTTGCCCAAAATTTGTCTAAGTCTGCGGGTCTGTCTGTTGCAACTTTAATTTTTTCAGGTGCAACAATGAAGCCCATTTCTTTTTTTTCAGGCTTTTCATTTTTGTCTGATAGATCTTTTTTTGGCGCAGTTACAGAAAAGAAAATCCAAGCAGGTTCTTCTGCTGTAAAGCTTACACTTTCAGTATATTTTCCACGCTGAATATTTTTGCCATTTGCTTTTAATTCAAAATTAGAATTTTCAGGATAATCGCTTGCCTCAAATTTTACCTCTGAACCCTGCTTAATGATGTCTCCTTGAAAAGAAGTTTTGATATTTATTTCTGCAAAGCCCAAAACAAGAGCAAAACAGAAGCATAGTATTGATAGTATTTTTTTCATGATAAATTCCTTATTATATCTTGCGTAAGATATTTAACTTAAAAATGAATTTATTTAGAGCATTAAAAATCTTCAAGCAGAATAATTTAAAAATCTGCTTTACTGATTTTTTTTTACGCCCAATATCAGAGCTTTAATTTTATGGAAGATTCAAAGGAAAATATTGCAGAAGCAAAAACTACGCCTGTTCAAAAGCTTATGCACCCAATGCGCAGGCTTTACGATTGGACTATCTCTTGGGCAAATACGCCTTATGGGCTAATAGCCCTTGCAGTGCTTTCATTTATGGAATCTTCTTTTTTTCCGATTCCGCCTGACGTTTTACTTATTCCACTGGTTTTGGGCGCAAGAAGAAAATGGTTTAGAATCGCCCTAGTATGCACAATATCTTCTGTTTTAGGGGGCATATTTGGCTGGGTAATAGGCCGCTATTTGTGGGATATTCTGGCACCTTACTTTTTCACATACATCCCAGGCTTTACAGAAGAACTCTTTTTAAATGTGAAAGAGCAGTACAACAATAATGCTTTTCTTGCAATTTTTGGAGCAGGCCTAACGCCAATACCATACAAAATTTTTACAATAGCTTCCGGAGTATTTAACGTAGAACTAAGCACACTGGTAATAGCTTCAGTGCTTGGCAGAGGCGCAAGGTTTTTTGCAGTTGCACTTGTTATATACTTGGTGGGCCCTAAGGCAAAAGCGCTTTTAGACAAATATTTTAATCTTATTGCAATTGCTTTTTTTGTACTCTTAGTACTTGGCTTTGTTGCTATTAAATTCTTAGTAAAGTAAAAAAACCTAATACATTTCTTTTAAATACTTCACAAAAAAGCCTCATAAATATGAGGCTTTTTGTTTTTTTAAATATTAAGTAATTTTCTCTTACAGATAAATCGCTGTTTAGGCGAAGGCTTTGAAAAAAGCTGCGCTACGCACGTATTATCATACGTAAGTAGTGTAGCTTTTTTCTTAAACGCAGTATCAGGGGCAGTTTCACGCAGTTAACTCGACGAGTTCAACTGGTATACCCTCTTCCATAACAAAGGCTATTTTCATAGAGCCCATATCAGTATAAGGCCAAATAATTTCTGCATCCTTAAGAGCATCCAATAAATTATCAACCTGATATGCAAAATGAGTTTCTTCCTGAATAATCCTTGCCATAGGACTTTCTTTCTCAAAATAAAGCCATTCTACCTTATGAGAATTATCATCAGGGTTTGTAATAGAAACCTTGAGCATATCTATATAAGTGGCATTTGCGGGTTTTGTTTTTGTTGGTATACCAATGTGTAGCAATTTTCTCATATCTTTTTGTTGTTTTAAATATTAATAAAGAATTGAGAAAAAAATTAGTTGAGCACAGGCGTTTTGTCAAATTACTTTTCTAAAGCGGACTGAATTTCTGCAGCAAAATCAGGATTTGAAATTTTAGACAAAATCTCATCCGCAAAGCCTGCAACCAAAAGACGCTTTGAAACACGCTCGCTTAAACCTCTGGATTGCATGTAAAAAATCTGTTCCTCATCAGGGCGTGCAACTGCGCAGCCATGAGAGCAAGCCACATCATTTGCCATAATTTCCAAAATAGGAGACGCACTTGCCTTAGCATTTGCAGAAAGCAAAAGCGACCTGCAGTGCTGATACGCCTCTGTTTTTTGAGCATTTTCTTCTACCCTTATGAGCCCCATAAATGCCGAACGTGAAACATCTGACAAAATATTTTTTATGCCAAGCCTACTATGTGCACCCTCAATTTTATGAATCTGAGAAGAGCGAAAGTCATGCGTAATGCTGCCAGAGCAGTCTAGCAAGGCGTAAGAATTAACACTGCTGCCTGCGCCCTCTAAAAAGTAGTTGCGCTCTGCCCTTGTGTTTGTTTTTCCATTTTCTACAAAGACATCATTTACGCTTGCGCCTTCTGCCAAATAATAGTCAGACCTTGTGTATCTTGGCGCATTTTCTTTAGAGCTGAAAAATCTGTTTATTTTCAGCTTTGAATTTTTACCCAAAACAAAGCAGTTTGCCTCTGCAAAAAATTCTTCGGATGCAAAGTTTTTTTTCTGCAAAATTTCAAGCTCTGCGCCTTCTTCTAAAACTATAATGTTTGCCTTTGCCCCAAAGTCAGAATTAAGAAGGACTTTCTCACCTGCCTTAATTTTAATGACTTTTCTTTTGCAAAATTCAAGTGCGCAAAGGGCGTCAAATTTTCCGCCCTCTAAAAGAGAATTAAAAAAGCGCAAAGACTCTGAATCTGCAATTTCAGAAAGCATGCAGTCCTTTTCTTCAGAGATTTTTAGAAAGCCCGCAATAGCTTCTCCCCAAAATTTTAAATCTGCAAAGCGCCAATGCTCATCCTTTTTATGCGGAAAAGAAACTGCTTTAAATCTTTCTAAAGCCTGTGAGTAAAACTTATTCATTAGCCCACCGACCCTTCCATCTCAAGCTCTATAAGACGCTTAAGCTCTACAGAATATTCAAGCGGAAACTCGCGCACAAGGTCGTTCACAAAGCCATTTACAGCAAGGCTCATTGCTTCTTTTTCAGAAATGCCACGCTGCATCATGTAAAAAATTTGCTCCTCGCTAAGTTTAGAAACGCTGGCCTCGTGCTGAACAAAATTGTCGTCGCCAGAGCAAACTATTGCAGGGTAAGTGTCTGTTCTGGAATTTGTGTTAATTAAAAGAGCGTCGCATTCTGTATTATTTTTGCAGCCCTTAACGTTTTCCGGCATATAAACCAAGCCTCTGTAAGACGCCCTGCCTGTGCCTATGCTGATAGATTTTGAAATAACGTTAGACGTAGTATCATCAGCCAAATGTATCATTTTTGCGCCTGTATCCTGATGCTGATTCCTATTTGCAAGCGCAATAGAAACAACCTCTCCCCTTGCACCCTTGCCGTTTAAAACAACAGCAGGATACTTCATTGTAAGCCCGGAGCCAATGTTGCAGTCTATCCACCTAATGTCTGCGCCTTCTTCTGCCTTAGCACGTTTTGTAACTAAATTGAAAACATTGTCAGACCAATTTTGCACAGTAACATACTGAATTTTTGCGCCCTTAAGCGCAACAAGCTCCACAACTGCAGAGTGCAAGGTATTTGTTTCAAATCTGGGCGCAGTGCAGCCTTCCATATACATAACTTCAGAGCCCTCGTCTGCAATAATAAGCGTACGCTCAAACTGGCCAAAATTTTGCGCATTTATTCTAAAATAAGCCTGAAGCGGCTGAGCAAGCTTTACGCCCTTTGGCACGTAAATAAAACTTCCGCCGGAAAACACTGCGCTGTTAAGCGCACTGTATTTATTGTCTGCAACAGGTATTATCTTTGAAAAGTAAGGCCTAAAAATTTCAGGATACTTCATTAAGCCCTCTGTTGAATCTACAAATATCACACCCTGCTTTGTGAGGTGCTCTTTCATATTTGAGTATGCACTTTCAGAGTCGAACTGTGCTTCAACGCCTGCCAAAAATGCACGTTCCTGCTCTGGCACGCCAAGCCTTTCAAAAGTTTTTTTAACATCCTCAGGAACTTCTTCCCAAGAACGTGTTTTCTTTGCGCCCTTTGCCAAATAATAACGTATCTTAGAAAAATCCAGCTCGTCCAAACGCTTAGTTGCCCAGTGCGTTGGATTTTCCATTTTGAAAAACTGCTCTAGGGCTTCCAACCTAAAATTCAAAATCCAATCATCTTCTTTTTTGATAGATGAAATATAGCGCACAGTTTCAGCTGTGAGCCCCACGCCTGCGTCGTAAGCATAATCTTCTGCGTAAGAAAAATCTCCGGCATTGCGATCTATGCCAATGTTTGCGTCTTTTTTCATTTTATTTAAAACGCTCGTAGCCGTTTTTTTCTAAGTCTAACGCAAGCTCCGGTCCGCCTGTTTCCACAATTTTGCCCGACACCATTACGTGAACTTTATCCGGCTTAATGTGATCTAAAAGCCTTTGATAATGCGTAATCATAAGAACGCCCAAATCTGCGCTGCGTGCGGCATTTACGCCATCAGAAACTATTTTTAAAGCGTCAATATCTAGTCCGGAATCAGTCTCGTCTAAAATTGCAATTTTAGGCTTAAGCATAAGCATTTGCAAAATGTCGCAACGCTTTTTTTCTCCGCCCGAAAAGCCAACATTTACGCTTCTTGCAGTGAAAGATTTATCCATTCCAAGCTCTGCCATTTTTGCATAAAGCTCTTTATAAAATGCCGGCGCATTAACTTCTTGACCCTCCGGCAGCCTTGCATTCACACAGGCTCTTATAAAGTTTGCAATGCTTACCCCAGGGATTTCAACAGGATACTGAAACGCCAAAAAGAAACCTTCACGTGCAATTTCATCTGCAGACTTACCTAGCAAACTTACGCCGTCCAAAAAAACATCTCCGGAAATAATTTTGTAATCCTTATTGCCTGCAATTGCTTTAGACAAGCTGCTTTTACCTGTCCCGTTAGGACCCATTATTGCGTGAACTTCGCCCTTTGGAACATGCAAAGAAAATTTGTCTACAACAATTTTTCCCGCAACTTCAACGCTTAAATTTTCTATTAAAAGACCCTCTTTCATTATGCCTTACTTTTTGGAAGATATGGTTTTTCGAAAGCCTCGTAAAAATCATAAACGTTCTCAAAATCTTCAATTTTATCATCCGGACTTTTGCTCATTTCGCCAACTTTTATCATATTAAAAATAAGCTGGCCTATATCTGCAGTAGTGTGAACACCCCAATCTTTAAACAGCACTGCAGCCATAGGGCCAAAAGTTTCAAGCGCAAAGTCTTTAGCGCCAAACAAAAGCTCTCTGGCTGTGATATGATTATTTTTTTTCTCAGACAGCGGCTTTTGAGCATTCACTTTTTTTGCGGCAAAATCCAAAGCCATTCTCACAAAGATATAAGCGCCCACTGCATAACGCTTATCGTCTTGCAGTATTGCCGCTATTACTTTGTGGAAGTCTCTTCTGCCCATTACTTTTTAAGCATTGCGTTGTATTCTTGCAAAGACTTTACAGTAAGCTTATTGCTCTTTAAAGCCTTGATACCTTGAATAGCAGCGTATGCTCCCATTATTGTCGTAATAATTGGAACTTTCCTAAGCAAAGCTTCTTCACGAATCATATTTTCGTCTAATCTTGGAGCCATGCCCGACGGAGTATTGATAATCAAATCCATCTGACCATTTTTAACCATGTCAACAACATTAGGACGTGCACCTTCGCTTAGCTTGTAAGTCTTAGTTACAGGCACTCCACGCTCTGTAAGGAAGCTTGCAGTTCCTGATGTAGAAAAGATTGTAAAGCCCATTTCAACAAATTTTTGGGCAATAGAAAGCCCCGCTTCTTTGTCGTGGTCTTTTACAGACAAAAATACATTTCCGCTTGTAGGAAGCCCAGGCTGCGCAGCAATTTGGCTTTTTGCAAAAGCCATGCCAAGGTCTGAGGCAATGCCCATAACTTCGCCGGTAGAGCGCATTTCAGGGGTAAGCACAATAGGTGCGCCCCTAAAGCGAACAAATGGGAACACGCTTTCTTTTACAGTCTTGTAAGGCGGAATAATTTCTTTTGTGAAATTTAAGTCTTTCAACTTTTCGCCAGCCATTACTCTTGCCGCAAGCTTTGCTAAAGGAACGCCAATTGCCTTAGAAATAAACGGAATTGTACGAGACGCTCTTGGGTTTACTTCAATCAAATAAAGTTCGCCGCCCTTAATTGCATACTGAATATTCATTAAGCCAATGACTTTGAGCTCTTTGGCAAGCGCATAAGTTGCCTGCCTTACTTCTTCAACAATATTGCCCTGCAAAGTATGAGGAGGGAAAACCATTGCAGCATCGCCGGAGTGAACACCTGCGTATTCAATATGCTCTAACATGCCGCCAATAACAGTTGTTTCGCCATCGCTGATAGCGTCAACGTCAAGCTCTATAGCGTCTTCCAAGAACTTGTCTAAAAGCACAGGCTTGCCCGGAGCCGCATCAAAAGCGTCTCTTACAACCTTTTTCATGTCTTCCATTGTGTAAACAATGAACATACCACGACCGCCCAAAACAAAGCTAGGGCGCAATAGAATTGGAAAACCAATCTGACCTGCAAGCTCGTAAGCCTGTTCAGGACTTGTTGCAGTTGCATTAATTGGCTGCTTTAGATTTAGCTTTTCAAGTATCTTTTTAAAGATTTCTCTGTCTTCTGCAGCGTCAATAGATTCAGGAGAAGTGCCGATAATGTTTACGCCATTTTCCTTAAGCTCTGCAGCCAAATTCAAAGGAGTTTGCCCGCCAAACTGAACAATTGCGCCATCGCACTTTTCTTGCTTATAAACTTCTAAAACGTCTTCAAGTGTAAGAGGCTCAAAATACAGTTTATCTGAAGTATCATAGTCAGTAGAAACTGTTTCAGGGTTAGAATTTATCATCAGCGTTTCATAGCCGGCTTCACGTAGCGCAAAAGACGCATGCACGCAGCAATAGTCAAACTCTATGCCCTGACCAATTCTGTTTGGTCCGCCGCCAATAATCATAATCTTCTTTTTGTCAGAAGGCTTAACTTCGCTTTCTGCGCCATAAGTAGAATAGTAATATGGAATCTTGGCTTCAAATTCTGAACCACAAGTATCTACAAGCCTGTAAACTGTGTTGATGCCATACTTTTCACGCAACTGTTTGATGTTTCTGATTTTTGTATTTGAGATATGCCCTATCTGCAAATCTGTAAAACCAGCCTCTTTTGCTTCACGCAAAAGATTTTCTGTCATACCGGAAAGCCCTGCGTCTGCAATGCGCTCTTCAAGCTCTAAAATTTCTCTTATTTGGCGTAGGAACCACAAGTCAATCTTTGTGTAATCAAAAATTTCTTTTTCTGTCATTCCAGCACGCATTGCGTATCGTCCATAATAAATA
>JAVBSE010000013.1:0-3281 GCA_031547315.1 Opitutales bacterium | reverse complement strand
TCAAACTTTTGGATAACCTATGGAATGTTCAAATAATCAATATTTTAAATCGCTCAAGCTATACCATGCACCCAAAAATAATACACTACGTTGCAAAACAAAAGCCTTGGAAGCTATATTCATGGAATTTTTACAAAGAATATTATTTTAAATATTTAAAGCTAACAGCTTGGGAATTTGATAAAAACGAGATTTTAAATATATCAACTAAAGGCAAACTTATGTCTATATTGGCATTTGCAAAATATAGGCCGCTTACATTTCTTAGACCTCGTTTCTACAAGGCATTTTACGAAACATATTTAAAGCCAGAAGCAAAAATTCCCTATTCGAATCACAACACATTTTTTGTTTGGGAACCTTGCAGCAAATCTCACGCTGAAGTTGTTCCGGGATTTGTTAAATATCTTTTGGATTTAGGTTATGATGCTACTGCAATAGTCCATCCTAATAGACTAAAAGAAGGATTATTTGCACGTTTTGCTAATAAAAATTTGCATTTGTGCGCTATGACAAAAAATCAAGCACTCGCTTTTTTCAAATCTAAAGGTTTAGAAAATGCAAAAGGAATTATTGTAACAACAGCAGGTAAAATTGTAGAAAATTTTGACTACGCCGGTGCAAAAAAAATATTTGGAAATACCGCCTCTGATAAAAAAGTTATTCTTGTAGAGCACGAAATTAAAGACGCAGTAGATGCAGGCAAACTTCCGGAAGATATTGTAACTTTACGCAATATGGACTATAAGAACGCAAAAACTGTCAGTGTAAACCCACATTATTTCGGAGAAATCTCAAATACCTCCAAAAATGCTGTAAGTAATTTTGTAACTGTTGGCGCACTTCGCTCTGCCGATAAAAATGGGAAGAAAAACACACAAATAATTATAGATGCAGTTACTGATTTGCATAAGCGTGGCATAAGTAATTTTAAAGTAACAGTAATAGGCAAAGGCTCAATTAGGCTTCCTGAAGAAATTAAAAAATATTTTAATTTCTGCGGACGCTTAAGCTTTGCCCAAATGTACAATGAAATCGATAAAGCAGATTTTTTCCTAACAGCTTATGAAAAAGAAAAACCTGCTCATGTGCGTTATATTACCAGTGGCACAAGCGGAAATTTTCAGCTTATGTATGGCTTTCTTAAACCCTGTATAATAGCCGATTTTTTTGCTCCTATAAATGGATTAAATGACAAAAACAGTATCTTGTACTCAGAAAATTCTGATTACGCTGATGCGATGTTAAAAGCAATTAATATGCAGGCTCCAGACTATGAGAAGCTTAAACAAAATTTAAAAAATCTTGCAGACTGCATATATCTAGAATCTAAAGAAAATTTACGAAAGCTTATTAATGAATGAGATCCCAATAGTATTTACTTTTGATAGGCGCATAGTTTTGGGTGCGGCTGTTTCCATTAAAAGCCTAATAGATGCAGCCGACGAAAGCACATCCTATCAAATTCATATTTTCCATTCAGATTTGTCAAAGGCGGATCAAAAATCTTTTTACGAAATTATTTTTGGTTCAAGGCATGAAATGTTTTTTCACTTCATTGATAAAAATATTTTTGCAGGCATACCCAAAAGCACTGGAAGCTGGACAGAAATTGTCTATTACAGACTAATAATTCCTGAAATTTTAAAACAGTACGATAAAGTAATATACTCTGACGTAGACGTATTTTTTAAGGCGGATATGTCTGAAGTTTTCAGTACGGATGTTTCTGAATACGACTTTGCTGCTGTTCGGGCAGAACGCAATTCAGCACAAAATATTTGTCATAAATATTTTCCTGAAAACAAGAATGAATATATTTACTGGTCGGGGTTCCTGCTTCTTAACTGTAAAAAAATGCGTGAAGAAAAATTTTTCGATAAATGTATAAAAATTGCAAAAGCTTTTGTAGGCAGGCTTAAATTTTTCGATTTAGATACAATAAATTTAGCAAGCCAAAAAATTTTAGCCCTGCCGCTTTCTTATGTTACTCTTGAAGGCTTATATGCTTTTGATAAAATAGAAGACTCTAAAGACTACGCTTATATAAAGAGTGTTTACTCAAATGATGAAATGCTTTTTGCGAAGAATAATCCTCATATTATCCACTATGCCGGCGAACTTGGCAAACCTTGGCAAAGGCCCCAAATGCCTGCTTACTACAAGAAATGTGCACAAACAATTCCACCTGCATTATACAGACGCACATTTAGAGATATAAGAAAAATTGTCGTTAAATTCTTAAAAGGAAAAAATTAAATTTCACTAATTATGAAACGACAAATTCCTTTATATTTCTGCGATATGAGCAATTTTGGAGACGCTCTCAACAAATATATAATATCGCATTATATTTCTACTGAGGTTAAATTTTCAAAGCTGAAAAATGCCGAACTTATTGGCATTGGCTCAATATTGGATAATTGTTTGCTTAAGCGAAGGCACTTTCTGTTTCACAAAATTAAAGCTTATTTTTCTCCGCTAAAAACAATAAGCGTTTTTAGTTCTGGTTTTGGATTTGAAGAAAGCGACCTTCAACATAATAAAAGTAAAAAGCGCCCTTATATTCTAAAATATAAGCTGAATTGCTACGCATTAAGAGGTAAACTCTCGCTTAATCAGTTAATGCGCCTGCAAGATGTAAATAAAGATGTAGTTCTTGGTGATGGCGGTCTGCTGGCATCTGAACTTGTTGATAAATCTTCAATTGCTTGCAAATACGACTTGGGAATAGTTCCGCACTATGCAGATGCAAAAAACGAAATATTTGCGGAAGTGCAAAAAAAAATTCCAAACAGCACAATACTTGATGCAAGAAAAGATCCTATTTTGTTTTTAAAAGATCTTTGCGAATGTGAGGCTATAATATCTACTGCAATGCACCCTCTCATAGCGGCCGATTCTTTATGCATTCCTAATTTATGGGTAAGAATTTCTGAAAAAACAACTTCTCGTTATAAATTTCATGATTATTATTCGGTCTTCGATTTAAAGAAAGAACCTACTTGCCTGAAAGAATTTAAAAGAAATATATCTGCTGATACGGTAAGTGAAATAATTTCATCTTACAATGTAAGCCCAAAAAAAGTAGAGCAAATACAAAATGATTTGAAAACAGCATTAAAAAAATTTGCTAGAGACTTTGGCTATTTACCTTAAAATAATCATAAATCCCATCTTACTTAAATGAAGAAATTTCTTATTGAAAAAGATTCAAAATGTTTAATAGTAGCTCCACATCCTGATGATGAAGTTATAGGGTGCGGAGGACTGCTAATTGA
>JAVBSE010000039.1:0-3755 GCA_031547315.1 Opitutales bacterium | reverse complement strand
TAAGGTCAAAAGTGCAAGTGATTTTTGAAAGTAAAGGAAATGCGCAGTCGTCCAATTCCATCTTCACGCCGTTTAGCGCATTCATAGCCGGCTCTATTTCGATAAGGCTAAGTTCTACGGGCTGATCTGCACCGAAAACGTCGCCGTTTGCTATGCGGAAAAGCAATGAATATCCTATTTGTCCGGCTGCTCCGGTAACTGCTACTTTGATTGGTTTTTTCATAATAATTTTTACGTTTAAAAATATTAGGAAAATAGTATATTCTCTTTAAATTTTGTAAACTATTTTCTCTAAATTATATCTAAACTTTAATTTTTCGTTTGTATTAGGGGATTTAAAAGCATTTTTTTTCAAAAAAATGATTATTTTCTATTGACGAAAGCATATGAATAGCACTTAATTGTGCTCACTTAAGCGGATTTATTCCCAAAAATTAGTAACAACGAAAAAATAAAAATAATATGAACAAAGCAGATCTAGTAGCAAAAGTACAAGAAATCCTAGGCGCAGACGCATCTAAAGCATGTGCAGAACGCGCTCTTAACGCAGTTATCGAAGCAATTCAGTTCGGCGTAAAGAAGGAAAAGAAGGTACAGTTGATTGGTTTCGGTACATTCTCTGTTGTTGACCGCAAGGCACGCATGGGTATCAATCCAAAGACAAAGGCTCCTATCAAGATTAAAGCTTCCAAGGCTATCAAGTTCAAGGCAAGCTCTTCTTTTAAGCCAACTAAGTAATTAGTTTCTTATAAGTTTAAAAGACGCCCAAGTTTTTCTTGGGCGTTTTTTTGTGCTCAAATTTCCAATAAAAGAATTGAGTATTTTTTTAATTAAATTAACTTTGTGCCCATGAATAAAGACTACCTTAATGCAATAGATTCATACGCCCTAGTGCGCGAAAATTCTAAATTCTACATCCCTTTATCTGAAGACGACAAAGCCTTAATGCTAAAAAAAATTGGCGCAAATTCTCTTCAAAATATTTTCGATAATATTGAAGAAAAATATCGCTTTAAAACTGCGCCGCAAATTGGCGAGGCGCTAAGCACTGAAGACACAATTAAGTTTATAGAAAATATTGCGGCAAAAAATAAAAATGCAAAAATTTCTTTTTTGTCAAATAGATGGAAATACTCAAAAATCTTAAGTGAAATTTCAAATATCAGAGGGCTTACAACTGCCTACACACCATACCAGCCGGAGCGCAGCCAAGGCACGCTTATCACTCATTGGATATATCAGTGCGCAATTTCTGCGCTCACAGGTTTTGAAGCAGTAAACTGTTCTCTTTATGATGGCAGCAGCGCAATCTGGGAAGCCATAACCTGCGCAGTGCGCTTAACAAAAAAACAAACAGCCATCATCCCAATGAGCCTGCCCGCTTGCGATATTGAAGTGATAAAAACTTTTGCAAAGCACACACAGGTAAAATTAGAATTTGTTAATACTGACGAAGTTTTGGGACTTATAAATATAAATGAGCTTCGTAAAATTTTGTCAGAAAATTCCGACGTTGCCTGCCTTCTAATTCCGCAAACAAACCGCTATGGCTGCCTTGAAGATGTAGATGCGCTTTCAAATATTTGCGATGAATTTAAAGTTAAAAAAATTGCAGTTATCGATGCTATACTGCTTGCAAAAGGCGGGCTAAAAGAAGCTTCTAATTGGGGCAATACCGGCGCAGACATTGCAGTGGGAGAAGCTCTAAACCTTTGCGGACCTTCAAATTTTGGCGGCCCTGCGCTTGGCGTTTTTGCAATACGCTTTAACGACAATGTAAAAAATGATATTCGCCAAGCGCCTGGGCGTTTTGTTGGGCGTGCAAAAGACCTTGCGGGGCGCAATGCATTCAGCATGATTTTATCTACAAGAGAGCAGCACATAAGGCGTGAAAAAGCAGGCTCAAACATCTGCTCTAACGAAGCCTTTATGGCAACGCTGGCTGGCGCAAATCTTTTGGCGTTGGGCGAAGAAGAGCTCACAAAATCTTTAACAAGAGCATGCAAGCTTACAAAATACGCTTTTGAAAAACTTACAAGCATTGCAGGATTTTCTTATCCATTTGCGGAAACGCCATTTTTTAACTCTTTCGTTTTAGCTGTGCCTGCGGATATTAAAAAAATTATTGCAGATGCTTCAAAGAATGGAATTCACTTAAGTTCAGAGGCTTCTTACTTAAAATTTTCTTTTTCAGACACAAATACTGAAGCGCAAATTGATAAGCTTTATGACTTCCTTTTTGAGTATTCTAAAAATAAAAAAGAAGCGCAAAAACTTCCTGAAATTTCTGCAAATTTATCAAGAGAAAATTCTGCCGGCATTCCAAAAGTTGAAGAAAAAGAACTTCTTGCTTATTACAAAAAATTAGGTGAATCAAACATCAGCCCAGACCTAGCGTGTTATCCCTTGGGCTCTTGCACAATGAAGTACAACCCCTATTTAAATGATGCGCTTGCAAATTTGGAGGGCTTTACTAATTCTCATCCACATTCGCCACAAAGCGACATTCAAGGCTCTTTGGAAATTCTATATTTATTTGCAGAAAAAATAAAAGCTATCACCGGGCTAGACGACGTTGCCCTACAACCCGTTGCAGGAGCGCAAGGAGAGCTATGTGCACTAAAAATGATACAAGCCTATCAGGCAGATAATTCTAAAACAAAAAGAGATATTATTCTAATTCCATCAAGCGCTCATGGCACAAATTTTGCAACAGCAACAGCCGCAGGTTTTTTGGAAGAAAATATTATTCACCTTGCAGCAGGCGATGATGCACAGCTTTCTATTCCTGAATTAAAAGTGAATTTAGAAAAATACGCAGACAGAGTTGCCGCAATAATGATTACAAATCCTAACACATCAGGGATACTTGAAAACAGATTTGCAGAAATTTCCGAACTTGTGCACAAAGCCGGCGGCTTAGTGTTTATGGATGGCGCAAACTTTAATGCTATTGCAGCTCAGTTAAATTTAAAATCGATAGGCGTTGATGCAGTGCACAATAATTTGCACAAAACTTGGTCTATCTCTCATGGCGGCGGCGGCCCCGGCGACGCCTTTGTTGCTGTTGACGCAAAGCTTGCAGATTATATTCCTAGCTATGTTATAGAAAAATCTGAAAATGTTTTTAAAATTAAAAAACCTTCAAAAAGCATAGGTTCTCTCCACGCAAATTTTGGAAATTTTGCACACAAAGTAAGAGCTCTTAGCTACATACTTAAACTTGGCGCACAGGGCGTACAGGCAATGTCCGCAAATGCAGTTTTGGCTGCAAGATATTTATATGAATCTTTAAAACCAAGTTGGGAGAGTCTTCCAAAAAATTGTGAAGAAGAAAAGCGCATGCATGAATTTATTCTCACACTAAGCCAAGAAGATTTTGAAAGCCTAAAAAATGCAGGCGTAGAAAATCAGCAGGCAATTGCAAGAATAGGAAAATTATTTTTAGACTATGGCTTCCACGCCCCAACTGTTGCATTCCCAGAAGTTTTTGGACTTATGATAGAGCCAACAGAAAGCTATACCAAAGCAGAATTAGATAGATTTGCGGCAGCAGTAATATCTATCAAAAAAATGATAAAAGAGCAGCCGCAAAGCGTTGCAAAAGCGCCTCGTTTCACACCTATCGACAGAGTAGATGAAGTGGCTGCAAACAGAAAACCTATACTTTCGGAAAAGCTCACAGAGCTTCCTGAAATTCTGCCTAACAGAAGATCTCCCACAGAACTTTCTAAAATGTCTATATCTGAAATTGA
>JAVBSE010000084.1:0-7679 GCA_031547315.1 Opitutales bacterium | reverse complement strand
TGTTTGACAAAAAAATCAAAATCATATCTATTTATATTCTTTAACAAGGTCTTATAAATGTTTAAAAATAAAACTTTACTAATTACAGGTGGTCCAGGCTCTTTTGGCAATGCAGTTTTGCAAAGATTTTTAAAGTCTGATATCGCAGAAATACGCATATTCTCAAGAGATGAAATAAAAAAAGACGATATGCGAAAGCTTTTTTCAAATAGCAAAATCAAGTTTTACATAGGCGATGTAAGAGATATTTCCAGTGTCAGAAATGCCATCTATGGGGTAGATTATGTTTTTCATGCTGCTGCGCTAAAGCAGGTTCCTTCTTGTGAATTTTTCCCTATTGAGGCTGTAAAAACAAATGTGCTTGGAACAGAAAATGTTTTAACTGCCGCAATTGAAGCAGGCGTTAAAAAGGTAATTTGCCTTTCTACTGACAAAGCTGCGTACCCTGTAAATGCTATGGGCACATCTAAAGCGATGATGGAAAAAGTTTTTGTGGCTAAATCCAGAACCACTGAAAAAACTGTAATTTGCGGAACAAGATACGGCAATGTAATGTGCTCAAGAGGTTCAGTTATTCCGCTTTTTATAGAGCAGATTAAGGCAGGCAAGCCAATCACAATTACCTCTGCAGATATGACAAGGTATATTATGAGCCTCAAAGAAGCTGTAGAGCTTGTTGTTTTTGCTTTCCAGAATGCAAAGTCCGGCGACATTATGGTTCAGAAATCTCCGGCTTGCACAGTTGGCGTTTTGGCACAGGCAGTTTGTTCTTTGTTTGGTGTAGAACCTCAAATTAAAACAATAGGGGTAAGGCACGGAGAAAAAATGTCTGAAACTTTGCTGACAAGGGAAGAGTTTGTAAAAGCTGTCGATATGGGCAATTTCTACTGTGTTCCCGCAGACACAAGAGATTTAAATTACGAAAAGTTTTTTGACATAGGCAATGAAAAGATTGCAGGCATGGAAGAGTATAACTCTAACAATACTAAAATTTTAGATATAGAAGGCGTTAAAAATAAACTTCTAGAGCTTGATGAAATTCAAGCAGAACTTAGCGCATGGAAAATCAAATAAAGAAAAAAATTTTAGTTACAGGCGCAAAAGGTTTTGTGGGTAAAAATCTTATAGAACGTTTGCGCACTTTGGCTTATGTAAATATTTTTGAATTTGATTTGGATACTCCTGAAGAAAAACTCTTGGAATATGCAAAGGAATGCGAATTTGTTTTTCACTTGGCAGGGGTGAATCGCCCTAAAGATAATGCTGAATTTATGGCAGGCAATTTTGGGTTTACATCAACTTTGCTAAGTGCTTTAAAAAAATTTAATAACAAAGCGCCTGTGCTTATCACATCTTCTATTCAGGCAGATTTAGACAATCTTTATGGGCAAAGCAAAAAAGCCGGCGAAGACTTAATGTTTGCATACTCAAAAGAAACTTCGGCGCCTGTTTTTGTTTTTAGACTAGCAAATGTTTTTGGCAAGTGGAGCAGGCCAAACTACAACAGCGCAGTTGCAACTTTTTGCAATAATATAGCAAGCGGGCTTCCTATCACAGTTAATGACAAAGAGGCAATTGTTAGGTTAATTTACATAGACGACCTAGTTGATACTTTCATAAAAACTCTTTCAAACGACGTTCAAAAAAATGGAGATTTTTGCGAAGCAGGCCCTGTCTATTCTGTAAAACTTGGCAAGATTGTGGATTTGCTTTACAGCTTTAAAGAAAGCAGAAAAACGCTTGTTGTTCCTAATATGGGCGATGCTTTTGAGCTTAAATTATACAGTACCTATTTAAGCTTTATTCCCAAAGAAGATTTTTCTTATCCCTTAAAAATGAATCTTGACGAGCGTGGCTCTTTTACAGAATTTGTGCGCACGCCAGACAGGGGGCAGTTCTCTGTAAACATTTCAAAACCCGGAGTTGTAAAGGGGAATCATTGGCACAACACTAAGAATGAAAAATTTTTAGTTGTAAGCGGCAAGGGAATTATTCGCTTTAGGAAAGTTGGCGAAAGCGAAGTTATAGAATACAAAGTAAGCGGCGAAAAATTGGAAGTTTTGGATATTCCAACAGGCTATACGCATAACATAGAAAATATTGGCGATACTGATATGATTACGCTTATGTGGGCAAATGAGGCATTTAATCCGCTTGCTCCCGACACATATTTTTTGAAGGTTTAAAATGGAAAAATTAAAAGTAATGATAGTTATTGGCACAAGGCCTGAGATCATCAGACTTTCTGCTTGTATAAAGGCTTGCGACAAATATTTTAACTCTATTTTAGTCCATACAGGGCAAAATTGGGACTATTCTTTAAATCAGGTATTTTTTGATGATTTGGGTTTGAAAGCGCCCGATTTTTATCTTGACTGCGTGGGCGAAAATTTGGGCGCAACAATGGGCAATATCATTGCAAAATCTTACGAGCTTATGCTCAAAGAAAAGCCTGATGCGCTGCTTATTTTGGGAGACACAAATTCTGCGCTTGCGGCAATTTCTGCAAAGCGTTTAAAGATTCCTATTTTTCACATGGAGGCAGGGAATCGCTGCTTTGACCAGAATGTTCCTGAAGAAATAAATCGCAAAATTGTAGACCATATTTCAGACGTTAATCTGCCTTATACAGAACATTCCAGACGCTATCTTTTAAGCGAGGGCGTTCGCAAAGAACATATTTTTGTTACAGGCTCACCTATGGCAGAGGTTTTAAAATCTCATGCAGAAAATATAGATAAAAGCGACGTTCTTGAGCGCTTGGGGCTCAAGAAAAATTCATACATTATTGTTTCTGCGCATCGTGAAGAAAATATAGATAACGAAACAAATTTTATGTCGCTTATGGACGCAATAAATAACATAGCAGAGCGCTATCAAATGCCAGTTATTTATTCAACGCATCCACGTTCTAAAAAATTTATAGAGAAGAGAAATTTTAAATTTCATCCTCTTGTGCAAACTCTGACACCTTTTGGATTTTGCGATTACAACAAGCTTCAAAAAAATAGCTTCTGCGTATTAAGCGACAGTGGCACACTTTCAGAAGAAAGTGCAATGCTGGGCTTTACAGGCGTATTGCTGCGCACATCAACAGAGCGCCCTGAAGTTTTAGACAAGGGCACAGTTGTTGTTGGCGGAATTTCCGCAAAAGATGTAGAGCAGGCTGTAGACTTGGCGCTTGCCATGTATAAAAATTCTGAAAAAACTGTAATGGCGCCTGACTATTGCGACGACAATGTTTCTGTGAAAGTTGTAAAAATAATTCAGAGCTACACAAAAATTATAAATCAATTTATTTGGCGTAAAAACAGCTAGTTTTTCTTCAAAAATTTAAAGTAAAAAAATGCGAAGCTAAAAAGGCTTCGCATTTTTTATTGTTTTAAAAGTTCAAAATTATTTTTTAAGAAAGTGGTCTTCCAAAATTTTTACAGAGCGTGATACGCTAAAATTTTCTTCCAAATATTTGCGTCCATTTTTACCAAGCTCAAGCCTTAAACTTTCGTTATTTGCAAGATATTTAATCTTTTCAAAAAAGTCTGCAGGCTTTTCAGAATTTGTCCAGATGCCGCATTTTGCCTCTGTTTCAAGCAGGTCTTTATAGTCTGTATGAATGTCTGTTGAAGCTAAAATTGGCAGTGCGCACTCCATATAAGAGAGTGTCTTTGAAGGATAATTTGGGATAGTGTAATGATAGTCTAATATCACAAGACCAACGTCGCAATTTACTGTTAAATTTTCATAATCTTCACGTGGCATTTGCTCTAAGAATTTTGCATTGCTAATCTTTTTAGAGCTAATGAAATTTTTAATAGACTGCGCTTCTGTGCCGGAACCCGCAAAGATAAAAAACACATTTTTATCTCCGTTAAATTCTTTCATGGCTTTGAGCATTAATGGGGCATACTGGGGTTTGCCCATATTGCCCCCAAATAAAAATACGCAGGCATTTTCTGGTATAGAATACTTTTTTTTGAAAGAAAGCTTATCTGCAATTTTTTGCGGCAAAATCTTTTTTGTATTTGGGAACAGCTCAATAATTTTATCTTTTAAATAAGAATTATGCTTGCGCAAATACTTCACATTTCCTTCAGACATGCAGCCAACAATATCTACAATTTTCAGCATTTTCTTTTCTTCATTTCTAAAGAAAATATAAGGCAGGCTTCTTTTGGAAAACATTTTTAAATCAACAGCATTTTGCGGAAAAATATCTTTCTGCATTAGATAGACAGGGCAAGAATATTTCTTTTTTGCATAACGCAAAACGCTTTGAAGCGTCACGGGCGGCGCTGCAAATAATATCAGATTAAAGCTGTCATTTTTAAGATGTTTTGAAATAGCTTTTCGTACCAATAAGGGCGCAGATAAAAAAACCAAACCCTTTTTAAACTTGCCTACTTTTTGGATTTTGGGCGTTGGAATATTTAAAATTCTTACGCCGTTTCTTTCTATAAAAGTTTCTGAACTTATTATAGTGCCAATTGCCGCAACTGTAACCTTATGACCAGCTTCTACAAGAGCTTCAGCCAAGTCGGAATCAAGCCCTGCGCCATCAATTGAAAATGCAGTAGAAAGATAAAGAATATTCATTTTTTTTAATGAAAACTATGAACCGGGGTGTTCAGCAGGAAGCGCTGCAAGTTCAGCAGGAAGCTTATCTGCCTCATAAGTTGGAAATGAAAATTGAAGGAGAGAAACTGTGGGGATTTCAAACTTTGCATTGCCTTCACTTCTGTCTACAAGCACGGCAAGCGCTTTTGGCGTGCCGCCATTATTTTTAATAATATCTATGCACTCGTTTACACGCCCGCCGCGTGTGATAACGTCTTCAACTATCAAAAAGCGTTCGCCGGAGCTCATTTTAAAATTGCGGCGCAGTTCCAATTTGCCTTCAACTTTTTCTGCAAATATAAAGCGCTTTTTCATTTGGCGTGCCACTTCTTGGCCAAGCACCAGGCCGCCCATTGCAGGTGCAAGCACTGCGTCAAAGTCGTCAGGATTTAGTTTTTTTACAAGCATTTCTACAAGCTCGCTTACTCTGTCGAGATGTTCGCACACACGTGCGCACTGAAAAAAGTGTCCGCTGTGCAGTCCGCTTCTTAGAATAAAATGTCCTTCCAAGAGGGCTTTAGTTTCTCTGAAAATATTTAAAATTTTTTCGTTTTGGTCCATATTCTTTAATTAAATTTTTTGTTCTACTATTGCTTTAAGTTCGTTTGTAGGTGTGCAGTCTGCACGCAAAACTGTGAAGCCCTCACGTGCGCTGTCCCAATAGTGCCAAAGAAAGTCTTTATCTGTTTGCGGAATTTTAATTGTATCAATTTCTGCCCTTGTGAAAAATTTGAAATTACCTTCGTCGATATTTTGGGGCAATTTTTCAAGGCGTTTTTTGCAGTCAAATAAAAACATCAGCCAGTGCTTTGAACCCTCATAGGCTTTTTCTGAAATCATTGCAAAAAGGTGCAAATCTTTTTCAGTAAGCTCTAAGCCAATTTCCTCGTAAGTTTCGCGAATAGCGCACTCAAAAGGAGACTCTCCCGCAGTCATTTCAAGCTTGCCGCCAATTGGCGACCAAGCGCCCATATTAGGCTCTTTTTTGCGTTCTAAAAGAAGCAGCCTGTCTTGAGTGTCTCTTACAAAAATTAAAACTGAAATTTTAAATTCCATTAAACAAATACGACAGTTTTATTCCCATAAGTAAGCACTCTGTTTTGCAAGTGCCACCTAACAGCTTTTGCAAGCACAGTGCGTTCAAGCTCGCGCCCTTTGCGCACTAGGTCTTCAACATTGTTGCGATGCGAAATACTTGTAACATCTTGCGCAATAATTGGCCCCTCATCCAAGTCTGCAGTTGCATAATGCGCTGTTGCGCCAATAATTTTTACGCCACGTTCGTAAGCCTGATGATAAGGTTTTGCGCCTGCAAATGCAGGCAAGAAGCTGTGGTGAATATTTATTACAGGCGCTCCGCAATTTGCCAAAAAGTTTTTGGACAAAATCTGCATATAGCGTGCCATCACAATTAGGTCTGCGCCATTTTCTTTTAGTATGCGCATTTGTTCAGCTTCTGCCTCTGCCTTGTTATCTTTTGTGACAGGCACATAGTAAAATTTAAGACCAAAAGTTTCTGCAAGAGAACGCAGTTTTTCGTGATTGGAAATTACGCAGGAAATATCGCAATTAAGCTCTCCCATGCGTACACGCATAATAAGATCAAAAAAACAGTGCTCGAACTGAGAAACCATTATTGCAAGCTTGGGGCGCTTTAGTGAAGTAGAGATTGAAAGCTTCATTTCAAGCTCGCCTTCGGCCAATTTTTTAAAGAGGGCAATTTCGTCGTCAACATTGCCTGCAGGAACCCACTCTACACGCTGAAAAAAGACAGCGCCTTCTTTGTCGTGGTGTTGGTCTGCGTGGACAATATTGCCGCCTCTGGCATAGATCCAGCCAGAAACCCTTGCAACAAGCCCGGCTCTGTCGGGCCCATACATTAGGGCTGTTATGCGTTTTTCTGTTGTAAGATTTTCAGACATTTTAGAACTCAAACTTGCAAACGCTTATGCGGCGTTTGATTTCTTCCACAACTCTTAATTCTTCTGCTTCAGAACCTGCAACAAATGTAACGCTAAAGCGCACAAAGTTGCCTGCGTCGTCCCAAGGCACTGTGCTGATTAAATGCTCTGTAATCATCCACTGGCTGAATGCTTCGCCAGAGTCAAACTCTATACGAGTGCCGTCTTTCATTATCGCAGCCTTAGGCGCTTTTGCGTACAAGAAGAAACCTGCCTTAGGCTTTGTCATACTAAAGCCCACAGCGTTAAGAGCTGCAACAAGAAGGTCCATGCGGCGGCTGTACTTTGCAGCAATTTTTCTGCAAATTGTAGGATCGTCCAATGCAGAGACTGCCGCTTTTTGAATTGCTAGGAACTGGCCTGAATCAGTGTTGTCTTTAACATCGCCATAAGCTTTTACAATAAGAGCATTGCCGCAAACCCAGCCTATGCGCCAGCCTGTCATATTGTGGCTTTTTGAGAGAGAATGCATTTCTACTGCAACATCTTTTGCGCCTTCTGCTTGAAAAATACTTAAAGGCTTTTCATCAAATGCAAGCGATGCATAAGCTGCGTCAGAAATTACTATAATATTATTTTTCTTTGCAAAAGCCACAAGCTCTTTAAAGAAATCTAAAGTTGCAGAAGCACCTGTTGGGTTGTTGGGATAGTTTACCAAAATCGCTTTTGTGCGCTTTAAAATATCTGCAGGAATTTCTGAAAGCACAGGCAAAAAATTATTTTCTGCACGCAACTTCAAATTGAAAACTTCACCGCCATAATATTTTACGTGAGTTCCAAAAACAGGGTAGCCCGGGGATGTCATAATAACAACATCGCCGGGGTTGATAAAGCAGGCAGGCAAAATGCTTGCAGAAGCTTTAGAGCCTATTGAGTGAAGCACTTCTGTTTCTGCATCAATATCAACTCCAAAAGTTGTTTTCATGTAGCGTGCTGCGGCTTCTTTAAATTCTGAGCAACCATTGTCTGCATAGCCTCTGTTTTCAGACTTATCTGCTTCTGTAGCAAGCGCTTTGATTACTTGAGGGAACGCTTTTTCGTCAGGCTCGCCAACGCCCATGTCGATAAGTTCTACATCAGGATGCGCAGCTTTTGCAGCGCGCT
>JAVBSE010000030.1:0-4024 GCA_031547315.1 Opitutales bacterium | reverse complement strand
ATTGCGAATTTTTCATGCGAATTTCTCCTGAACTTTATCTAAAGCGCATGCTTGTTGGCGGCTTTGATAAAATTTTTGAACTTGGCAGAAATTTCAGAAACGAAGGCGTTTCAAGAAAGCATAATCCTGAATTTACTATGCTTGAAGTTTATCAAGCATATTCAGATTACAAGGGCATGATGGAGCTTATTCGCTCCATGGTTCAGCATATTTGCGACACTGTTATTGGCACACGCAAAATTGCAAGACACGACGGCGTTATTATAGACCTTGATGGCGACTGGCGCATTGCAGAATACAAAGATTTAATTATAGAAAAAACCGGCGACAAAGATTGGTTCTCTCGCACAAAGGCAGAAAAAATTTCTGCGTCCACAAAATTAGGTTTAGAAGTTGACGAGTCTTGGGAAGATTACGAAATCACAAATGAAGTTTTTGGTAAATTGATTGAGCCATATTTAATTAATCCAACTTTTGTTACTCATATAGAAAAGCAGCTTTGTCCGCTTGCAAAAATTAATAAAGACGACAATGGAGTGATTGACGTTTTTGAACTTTGCATAAATGGGCAAGAAGTTGCGCCTGCGTATTCAGAGCAGAATGATCCTTTTGTTCAGCGTGAAATGTTTGAAGCCCAAGTTGGCGAAGAAATTCAAAATTTAGATAACGACTTTTTGGAAGCACTTGAATTTGGCATGCCTCCTGCAGGCGGCATGGGTGTTGGCATTGACCGCCTTATCATCTTGCTGACAGGCGCCGCAAATATTAGAGACACAATTTTATTTCCAGCTTTAAAACCTTCAAATAAATAGCAATTATCATTTGCACAAGGTAAGAAAGTCCCTTGTGCAAAATTTTTTAAAAACAAATGAAATGGTGGATTTACATAGCATTTAAACAACTTTTCCCGACAGGAAAGTTTGTGTCTTTTGTGACACTGCTTTCTGTTTTGGGCGTTGCTGTTGGGGTGCTTTCAGTTTTTGGCACACAAAGCGTGATGAATGGTTTTCATGCAGAGATTGCCAGAAAGCTTATAGACACAGGCGGGCAGGGTTCTATTTCTGCCAATGGCGTAGTTTTGTCTGAGCGTCAAATTGCTTATATTGAAGGTAGTTTGAAGAAAAATCCCGATGTTGCAAAGGTAGAAAAAGTTGCGCTTGGGGCAGTGATGATGATGTATCAGAATGTGCCTGTTTATCCTATACTGCGCAGTTATGATACCCTCACAAATGAATGCGTTATGCCCATTGTTGAAAAAGATTTTATACGCTATGGCGATATTGAAAATCTTGATGATGACTCAATAATTTTAAGCATACGCTTTGCAAGAACTCTTGGCATAAACATTGGCGACATTGTGGAAGTTTTTGCTCCCACAATGATAGAAAAATACACAAAAGAGGAAGTGCCTTTGCCTGTTAAGTTAAAACTTGTGGGTTTTATTTACACAGATTTTTCTAAATTTGACGAAAATTTTGCCCTTGTTTCTTTGCGCAGAATGCAAGAATTGTATGGCTTAGGCAAGGGTTGCCATCAAATTTCCTTTACTTTAAAAAATGGCGTTGACGTTACTGAGTTTGCAAAAAAATGGAATGAACAGCGTGAAAATTATTCATTGCAGGCTCATACTTGGCTTACAGGCAACAGAGATTTTTTGAATGTAATTGTTACTGAAAAAGTAATGATGTCTTTAATAATGATGATGATTATCATTGTTGCCGCATTTGCAATTTGCGCATTTTTGTGGATAACTGTTTTGCGTAAAACAAAAGAGATAGGCCTTATTGCGGCAATGGGTGCAAGGCCTTGGCAGATTGCCGCTTGCTATTGTTTACAAGGCTTTCTGATTGGCATTTTGGGCGTGATTGTGGGTTTAATTTTTACTTACGTGCTTTTGCAAAATCGTGATCCTATTGCAGGTTTTATTGTGGGCAAAGACACTTTGTCTCAATTTTATTTCTTTTCAAAATTGCCTGTTGAATACAGTTTTACAGATGGTTTTAGAACATGTACTGCGGCAATAATTTTGTGTACGCTTGCGGGCTTTTTGCCTGCTTTAAGGGCGTCTCGTTTAAAGGCTTCGGAGGCAATGAGAAATGAGTAATCTTGTTTTAGAAGTTAAGGGTATTAAGAAAACTTTTAAGCTTCCTGATGGCAGGGGTTTAGAGGTTTTGCGTGGCGTAAATTTGTCTTTGGCTGCGGGAGAATCTGTTAGCTTGCGTGGCGAAAGCGGCTCTGGCAAAACAACTCTTTTAAATATTGCAGCCTGCTTAGAGCGTGCTTCAGAGGGCGAAATTTTTTGGAATAATGAGCGTGTGGATACTCTAAGCAATGCAAAGCAGGCAAAGATAAGGGCAAATTACATGGGATTTGTTTTTCAGTCTTACAGCCTTGTTCCAGAATTAAATGCTCTTGAGAATGTTCTTTTTGCTGCAAGAATTGCAGACAATTATTCTAAGAAAATAAAGGAACGTGCTTTAGAAATTCTAGAAAAAGTTGGGCTTTCAGAACGTATTACTCACATGGCAACTCAGCTTTCCGGGGGCGAGCGCCAGCGTGTTGCAATTGCAAGGGCCATCATTAATGAACCAAAACTTATTTTGGCAGATGAACCCACAGGCAACTTGGACGAAGAAACCGGTGTCGAAGTTATGGATATGTTTTTAGATTTGTGCAAAACAGAAAACACTGCGCTTTTGCTGATTACGCATAATCCTGATTTTGCAAAGAAAACTTTAAGAAACGTAGTTTTGGCACACGGAGAAATTAAGCAGTAGTATGGCGCAAAAATCTAGCAGACAAATGTGGGCAGATAAGATTGCAAGCCTTTCAAAACAAAAAGGCGCTAAGCCTAATTTGTCTGCTTCAAAGCCGCTTACTAGGGTTGCATTTAAAGGAACAGTTTTGGGCATAGACCCAAGTTTGCGCGGCACAGGTCTTGCTGTTATTAGGGTAGAGCCTGGGAAGCCGCCGCAGTATTTGACGTCTATGACAATTAAAAATCCCAGCACTTTGACTCAGGCAGAGTGCTTGTGCAATATCTTCAGATATGTCGATAGGCTCTCCCAAAAGTTCGAGGCAGATTGCGCTGCAGTAGAGCAAACAATTTTTGTTCAGAATAATCAGACAGCGCTATTGCTTGGCTCTGCAAGAGGTGCTGCAATTGCAGCGGCGGCAAATTTTGAGATACCTGTTTTTGAGTATCCGCCGCTAAGAATTAAGCAGGCAGTTGTGGGCTTTGGCAGGGCAAGCAAAGAACAGGTTTCAAAAACAGTGGCGGCAATTTTGGGCATAGAAGCACTTGCTTTTGACGAGGCTGACGCAGCAGCAACTGCGCTGGCACACATTTTTACCTATAAGGAATTAGTATGAAAAAAACACTTATCGTAATGGCGGCAGGAATGGGAAGCCGCTTTGGGGGCTTAAAGCAGCTTAATAAATTTGGCGCAGACAAAAAAACTCTTTTAGATTTTGCTGTTGAAGACGCTATCAGTGCGGGTTTTGACAAGGTTGTTTTTGTAATTAGAAAAGATATTGCAGATTTATTTAAGTCTGAAGTTTCTTCAAAGTACGAAGGCAAAATTGAAGTGCAGCACGCCTATCAAGAATTAGATGCACTGCCTGCGCCGTTTATTTGCCCTAAAGAGCGCACTAAACCTTGGGGCACAGGGCACGCAATTTTAGTTTGCAAAGACCTAGTCAAAGAGCCTTTTTTAGCCATCAATGCTGACGACTATTATGGCAGAAGCGTCTATAAAATTATGGGAGAGTTTTTAGACAAAACAGCCCCAGAAATTTTTGCAATCGGCGCATACAAATTAGGCAATACTCTTTCTGAAAACGGAGGCGTTTCAAGAGGCGTATGCAAGTCAGACTCAGAAGGTTTTTTGGCTGATGTAAAAGAGCACACAGACCTTATAGCAAAGGGGAGCGCAGTTTTAGATTCACAGGGAAATGAATTTGATTTTTCTACTTTGGTGTCTATGAATTTTTGGGCTTTTACTCCAAAATTATTTGAAATTTT
>JAVBSE010000104.1:0-5716 GCA_031547315.1 Opitutales bacterium | reverse complement strand
GGTATTTGTACTGTTAATGCAACATTCAACAACACAAAAGTATCTTTTACAGACGGCAGAGGCAATGTAATCAGCTGGTCTAGCGCCGGTAAGATGAACTTCCGTGGTTCAAGAAAGAGCACAGCTTATGCAGCTCAGGTTGTTACACAAGACGCCGGCAAAGTTGCAATGAGCCACGGCATGAAGGAAGTTGCAGTAAGAGTTAAGGGTCCTGGTATGGGTCGTGATGCGGCAATACGCTCGCTTCAGGCTTTGGGTTTTGCAGTAGTATCTATTGCAGACGTGACACCAGTTCCACACAATGGTTGCCGCGCTCGCAAACGCCGTCGCGTATAATTTTAAAGAATTAGGAGAAATTTAAGATGTCTCGTTATACAGGTCCAACGACAAGAATTAACCGCCGCTTTAACCAGGCTTTGTTCCCTGCAAAGAAGGCGATGACAAACAAGCCATATTTGCCAGGCCAGCATGGTCCACGCTTACGCCGCAAGGTGTCTGAGTACGCATTAGGCTTGAATGAAAAACAGAAGCTACGCTTTATGTTTGGCTTAACAGAAAAGCAGTTCCGCTTAACATTTGAACGTGCAAAACGTGCAGGTGGCGTTACTGGTGAAGTATTTATGCAGCTACTAGAATTGCGTTTAGACAACGTTGTTCATCAGATGGGTTATGGCCGCACACGTGCAGCAGCTCGTCAGCTTGTGACACACGGTCACGTAACTGTAAATGGCGTTAAAGTAGACATACCAAGCTTTAGCTGCAAGGCTGGCGACGTAGTTGAAATTCGCGAAAAATCTAGCTCACGCCAGCTTGCTCAGCGCAGCATGGACGAGTCTCAGATGCGTGTAGTTCCTGCATGGATTGACCGTGCGGAAGGTGCATTTAAGGGTACAGTCAATCGTCTGCCTATCCGCGACGAAATGGATAAGACAATAAACGAACAGCTTATTGTTGAATACTACTCACGTTAATTTTAAATCTAACTAAAAGGATCAAAAATGGCAAAGCGCCTTGGAAAATTTGAGTTGCCTAAACGTCTTATAAAAGACGAGGCAACAGCTACGGAAACTTATGCTAAATTTGTTGCAGAACCCTTTGAACCTGGGTTTGGTCATACAATTGGCAATGCGTTGCGTCGTGTCCTTTTGGGCTCGATAGAAGGTGCTGCAATCAGCTCAATTAAAATCGAGGGAGTTCAGCATGAATTTCAGAGCGTTGAAGGCATAGTCGAAGACGTTACAGAAATTGTTTTGAACCTCAAGAAAATCAGAATCAAGAGCGCAGTTCGCGACTCTAAGAGACTGATGATTGACGTTGACAAAGAAGGCGTAGTTACAGCTGCAGACATTCAGGGAGATGCCGATATTACTATCGTAAATCCTGAACAAGTGATTTGCACGCTAGATAGCAAGCGTCGTTTCTTGGCAGAAATCGAAGTGAACGTTGGCAGAGGCTGGCGTCCTGCAGACGACAACAAGTATGCTGATCAGCCAATAGGCGTGATTGCAGTAGACTCTTTGTTCAGCCCAATAGAGCTAGTTAAGTATTCAGTTGACGCTACTCGTGTAGGTCAGATGACAGACTTTGACAAGCTTACTCTTGAAATTTGGACAGACGGTTGCATTACTCCTGACGAAGCTATGAAAGAAGCGGCAGTAATTTTGAAGCACCATATCGACATTTTCGACAAGATTAATGAGCAAAATATTGAATTTGAAGCAGCAGGTCGCGAAGTTAGCGAAGAGCAAAATCGCCTCAGAAAGCTTTTGAATATGAGCGTTAATGAGATTGAGTTGTCTGTACGTGCGGCAAATTGCTTGAACAATGCAAACATCACAACAGTTGGTGAACTTGCAATGAAGTCAGAGCAAGAAATGCTTAAGTACCGCAACTTTGGTAAGAAGTCTTTGAATGAAATCAAGGGCAAGCTTGAACAGTTGGGTCTCTCTTTGGGAATGAAAATCGACGAACGTTTGATTGATTCCGTATCCACAAACTAATTTAATAAGTAAAGACATTTAAAAATGCGTCACTCTAAACATAAACATACGTTGGGCGTTAAAAAGGAACATCGCGCTGCTTTGATGGCGGCTCTTTCAACATCCTTGTTGCGTCACGACAGAATTCAGACAACACTTGCTTCTGCAAAGGCTTTGCGTCCTTTTATCGAGAAGATTATCACTCTTGCTAAGAAGGCAGCTGCAACAGAAGACAAGGCAGGTAAATTGCATTATCGCCGTTTGGCTCTTTCAAGAGTTCGCGACGAAGAAGCGGTTGCAATGCTTTTTGATAAAAAGGCAGAGCAGTTTCTAAAACGCACAGGCGGCTACACACGCATCTACAAGCTTGTTCCAAGAAAAGGCGATGCTGCTGATGTAGCTTTGATAGAGCTTATTGCTGCAGACGACGAAGGCTATAAAAAAGCCACAAAGAAGGCTGCAAAGAAAGCAACAAAAAAGGCAACAAAGAAAACTGCAACTAAGAAAGCCGTTAAAAAGGCGGACGCTGCAGAAGAAGTTGCTCCTGAAGAAGTAAGCGCTGAAAAAGCCGAATAATGCTTCTTTATAACAAAGCTTAAAATCTGCAAACAACGCGTCCCCGTGGGCGCGTTTTTGCGTTTAAAGCGTTTTTTTAACTAATATTATAAAATACAATTTTTTCTAAAAACGTTTTTGATATGTCTTTATTTTTTGCAGTTTTAAGCTTTTTGATCTTTTTAGTTTCTTTGATATTTGTCTTTTTTTTAGACAGGCGCTACTGCGCTTCTTACAGAAAGCGAATGAAAGAGAATGTGTATCATTGCTTGAAGTGTAAGTCGCTTTATACTTCAAGAGAAAAAGGGGAATCGGCGGCTTGCCCAGTTTGTGGATACAGAAATGGCCGCATGAAATTTTAATTAAAAAAGAATATGCATCAGAAAATTATAGTTCTAGATTTTGGCTCGCAGTACACGCAAATTATTGCACGTCGTATTCGTGAGTGTGGGGTTTACTCTGAAATTTTGCCTTATAACACTAAGGTTTCTGCATTTAAGGATGAGAACTTGGCGGGCGTTATTTTGTCGGGCGGTCCTGCAAGTGTTTTGTCTCCAAAGTCGCCACGTCCTGATACGGCGGTTTTCAAATTAGGCGTGCCTGTGCTTGGTATTTGCTATGGTTTGCAGCTTATGGGCAAAATGCTTGGCGGCGCAGTAGAAGCAAGCAAGCATCGTGAATATGGCAATGGAAGCTTGTCGTTTAAGAAAAATGCTTCTGTGCTTTTGAAGGGTTTAGAGTCTCCGCTTACTGTTTGGAATTCTCATGGCGACAAGCTTACAAAGTTGCCAGAGGGTTTTAAGTCTGTTGGGAAAACTGAAAATTCAGAATTTGCAATTGTAGAAGACGCAAAGCGCAAGTTCTACGGAATGCAGTTCCATCCTGAAGTTGTGCATTCTAAGGGCGGCACAGAAATTATTAAAAACTTTGTTTTCGACATCTGCGGCTGCAAGGGCGATTGGACTATGGCAAGCTATGTTGAAAGCACAGTTGCAAACATACGCAAACAAGTTGGCGACAAAAAAGTTATACTTGGCCTTAGCGGCGGCGTAGACTCTTCTGTTGCTGCGGCGTTGATACACAAGGCAATTGGCAAACAGCTTACTTGCGTGTTTGTTGATAATGGCTTGCTTCGCAAAAATGAGCGTCAGCAGGTAGAAGAAATTTTCCGCAAGAATTTTAAGATGAAGCTTATTACTGTAAATGCGGCTTCAAAATTTTTGCAAAAGCTTAAGGGCGTAAACGACCCTGAACGCAAGCGTAAGATTATCGGCAAGACATTTATCGAAGTTTTCGACAAAGCAGTTAAGAGCGTTGGCGAAGTTGACTTCTTGGCGCAGGGCACAATTTATCCTGACGTTATTGAAAGTATTTCTATTGCAGGTAACCCTGCGTCTATGATTAAGAGCCACCACAACGTTGGCGGCTTGCCTAAGCGTATGAAGCTAAAGCTTGTAGAACCATTGCGTGAACTCTTTAAAGATGAAGTTCGCAGACTTGGCGAAGAGCTAGGCTTAGCTCATGATCTTCTATGGCGCCATCCTTTCCCAGGACCGGGTCTTGGTGTTCGTGTTGTAGGCGAAGTTAAGAAATCTTACCTAGACGTTTTGCGTGAAGCAGACGCAGTCTTGTATGAGGAAATGAAGGCAAGCGGCTACTACGCAAAAGTTTGGCAGTCATTTGCAGTATTTGTGCCTGTTAAGACAGTTGGCGTAATGGGCGACGAACGCACTTACGATAACGTTATTGCACTGCGCATAGTTGAAAGTATCGACGCTATGACAGCAGACTGGGCACACATTCCTCATGAATTGCTAGGCAAGATATCTAATCGCATTATTAACGAGGTTAAGGGCGTTAACAGAGTTGTCCTAGACATCTCTTCAAAACCGCCATCGACTATCGAGTGGGAGTAGGCGTGTGAAATGGGGCTTGATGCTCCGTTACAAAGAAAATCCGCGAAAGTCATGTACGATTTGTACACTCTTTCCGCGGATTTTTTTGTATACTCGCCTGAAGCTCCATTTGACACGCCTACAGTAAACTTGAATGGCAATTTGGCTAGCGTCTTTAAAAGTCGATTGCGGTGTAGATGGAAATCAAGAAGAGCTTTGTGAGGTCGTGTGAATGTAGAATAAATGTGAGCAGTTGTTTAAAAAATTTAGAGTACACACATAGGCAAAAAGAAATGTTTTTTTTGAAATAGTCCTTGGGAAAAACTTAAAATAATAGCTCTGAGACTCAATATTTTTTAGATTTTTATCTGTTTACATCTGTTTCATCTGTGCTTAAAAATAATTCCTAAATTTTATTTAAAAATAACTATGAAAAATTCTTCAAAAATATCTTTAGGCTGTACGCTTCTTTTTATGCTGCTAATAGCAGTGGTTTTCATAACTGCGTTTCGTACAGGCAATACAGATTTGATTCATAAGCTTTTTGAGTATGGGTTTCAATATGCGTTTTGGGCTATTGGTATTCTTATAGCATTGTTTATTGTCTTTGTTGTAGCGCCCGGCATACTTGCTTATCATTTAGCTTACAAGACTGGAGCGCAGTTATTTTTATTCCCTGCGGAAGAATCTGGCAAAGACAGCATAGAGCTTGAAATTCATAACAAGGGTGATGGCGAAATTGTAATCACATCTGTGGGGCTTTTAGACAGGCGTAGAATCACTGAAAAAACCAGCAAAGGCACAAGAACCACTTGGAAAGATATTCCTATATTTTCTGAAGTATTAGATTTGAATCGGTCTTTACCAATTAGGGTTGCGCCAAAGAGCATTGAACTTGTCAGTTTAAAAGTAGACAGGTCTAAGTTTGAGCGCAAGTTTACAGGCGTGTTTTATGAGATAGATGCAATGCAGTCTGAGCAATCTAATCGCTACGCAAAATATTTGTCAAAAGGCAATTTTGGACTTGGCGATTGCCCTAAAGGTTTTGTCAGAAAAGCTGTTTTAGACAGTAGGTTAAAAAAAGTATTCATATTGCCTTCAAAACTAGCTAAGAAGTAGGCTTAAAACGCAAGTAAAAAACACACCTAAAACGACGATATTTTATCTGTCGTTTTTTTTGTTTTAAAATTGCATACAAAAACCTCTGTTTAAGCGACTTTGCTTGATGTTTTTAAAGTCAAAAAAAACTGCATTTTTTTGACGAATTTTGTTGCGCTTATTTAGGCT
>JAVBSE010000061.1:0-11806 GCA_031547315.1 Opitutales bacterium | reverse complement strand
CAATGGATATTGCCCTTGTAAGTTTTTTGACGCCTTCAGGATTGCAAATAAACATTAGAACAGGAATTTTACCTAAAGAAGGATGATCAAGCTCTACTGCAGTAACAGAAGATATGTCGCCAAGCTGCAAAAAGAATTCATTTGTTGCAATAACTTGGCGTCCTGTTTTAGGCAAAGTAAGCTCTGTTCTGGAAACACCCTCAGTTGTTCGTGCTTCACAAATATGGAAAGTTACAATGTTTTTAATCTTTTCGCCGCCCAAACAGCCGGACAAAGAAATAAGTGCCAAAGCACCCAAAAGTAATGCTGATATTTTTTTCATATTAAGAATAAATTTAGTTGTGATTGTATATTTGTCAAAAGTTCTTCGTCTAAATTTTTTTGAGGAACTTCAAATTCTCGTTTTGTTGATATGTGCAGATATTTTTGCTGCGCATTTTTTGGTCTGCCAACTGCACGCAAAATGCGTTTTCTTTCCAGCAGCAGCGCAAGCATTTGCTTAAGAGTTTCTTTGTCGTCAATTCCCAAACTTGCATCATCATACAAAGAAATAAACAAATCCTCAGAACCCGAAAGCGCCATTTGACGTGCCATACGCTCATCTTCATTTGGATTTTCGCTGACAGTTCTTTCCCACTTTGCCACAAATTTTTTATCAAAATTTTCGCTTTCAAATTCTGACTTTAGAAGATCTTGCCTATCAAGCTCGCCCATTTCATTTACAAAAATAATGCTCACAATAAGGTCTCCGGCTTTAAGCTCTTGGCCGCTTTGCGACGATTTTTTTGAAATAGACTTAATTTGCCAATCCATAATTAGTCTTCCTCCATTTTAATATTTTTGTTTCTATTTTTTGGGCCCCCTGCCTTAAGCCAAGCATTTACAAACATATCAAAGTCTCCATCTAAAACTGCTTGAATATTCCCAGTTTCTGCGCCGGTACGCAAGTCTTTTACCATCTGATATGGCTGAAATACATAGCTTCTGATTTGATTTCCCCAAGAAATTTCGCCCTTTTCGCCATAAAATTTGTCCATTTCAGCACGTTTTTCATCTTGCTGCTTTTCAAATATGCGGCTCTTTAAAATCACCATTGCAGTCTGTTTATTTTTTAGCTGCGACCTTTCATTCTGACATGCCACAACTATGCCTGTTGGAATGTGCGTAATGCGCACTGCGCTGTCTGTTTTATTTACGTGCTGGCCGCCCTTGCCGCTAGAACGATAGGTGTCTATGCGCAGGTCTTCGTCTTTGATTGGAATATCTATGTCGTCCACAATTTCTGCAATTACGTCAACTGAGGCAAATGTTGTGTGCCTGCGTTTATTTGCGTCAAATGGGCTTATTCTTACAAGCCTGTGAACTCCGCGTTCTGCTTTTGCATAGCCAAATGCGTTTTCGCCAATTATGCGGATTGTAACTTTATCTATGCCAACTTCTTCGCCATAAGAGATGTCTTGAATTTCTGTTTTCCAGCCCCTGCGTTCTGCCCAGCGCAAGTAGGCTCTTAATAGCATTTCTGACCAATCGCAGCTTTCTTTGCCGCCTGCGCCCGCATTGATGTTTAAGAGCGCATTGCAGTGATCTTTAGGACCTGTAAGAAAAGAACTGATTTCTAAGACGTCTGCTTCTTCGCTTAAAAGCGCAGCTTCGTTAGAAAGTTCTGCCGCCAAACCCAAGTCTTCTTCTGTTTCTTGCAGAAGATCTTGCATTGCGTTTAGGTCTTCAATTTTTTTGCGAAACGCAATGACAGGATTTACTATAGACTTAAGTTTTGTGGTTTTTTCTATAAGCAAATGAGCTTCATTTTTGTCATTCCAGAAGCTTTCTTCACCCATTTTTTCTTCTAATTTTACTATCTCTTCTTGTTTTTTAGCGACATCAAAGAAACCTCCATAAAACTTGGAGCTTTTTATTTACATAGTCTATTTTTGCCTTAACTTCTGTATCTATAATCATTAAGTTTCATACTGCAATTTGGCTTTTCTTTTTTCAAGCCATTTCTTTTTAAGTTTGCAAACAGAGCTTATTTTTGCATTTTAGTGCTAGAATTTTTTATGAGTAATTTAAGCAAAGTTTTAATGTTTCTAACTTGTATCTTGGCGTTTACAAGTTTGCTTTTCTTTTTTAAATACACTTCAGAACGCACTTACAATAAAGATTTAATATCCACAAAAGAAGCATTTTCTGTTGAGGCTTTACGCAGAGAAAAAGAAGCCAGAAAGCAAATTGAACAAACTCTTGATGCAGAAAAATCTGCGCAAAAAGCTTTGGAAGACGCAACAAAAAGCCTTTCTATTGCCAATGAAACTCAAGCCGAATTAGAAAGCCTTGAGGCCGCAAGTGCAATAAATCAGAAAGAAACCGAAGCCCTTTTAAATGCACGCCTTGAAAGAGAAATCATAGCAAGGCAAAAAGCTGAAAAAGAAATAGAAAAATATTTGGAAATCAAAGATAATCTTGAAAGCGAAATTCTTGCCTACTGGTCTTATATGGAAGAGCTTAAAACCGAAAATTCCAAAAAACTTGCAAGTGCAAATGCTCAGCTTGAAAAACAAAAAAATGAGGCTGAAGAAAAGCTTAAAAATGCAAACCAAAAAGTTCTTGAGCTTGAACAAGAATTAAATAAAACAAAATCGGATTTGGAAAAAACAAAAACCGTTTTGGAAAACACTATTAAAAGTGCCCAAAAACTGGAAGTAAAAATTCCTGAAGACGCTCAAAATATTAAATAAATTTTACGTCTGCTTTTAACGGCAGGCGTTTTTTTTGCCAAATTTTAAAATAAAATCAAAAATCAAAGCGTTTAAAATATAAAACATAATTTTATCTGCAAAAAAGTACTTGCAAAAATGAAAAATTTTAAATAGCGTTTTAGGGAATAATATAATAGAAATATATACGTTATATTCTTAATGAGAATCAAATCTGAAAAACTGAACTATGAAGATGAAAAAATTTTTAAATGATCCGGCAAACCTTACACCTGAACTTCTTGAAGGGATGGCGCTTGCTTATGCAGACAAAATTAAATTGGACGACAACAAAATAGTCGTAAGGGCAAATCCTAAATCAGAAAATAAAGTGGCAATTGTTACTTTGGGCGGCGCAGGTCACGAGCCTGCCCTTAGCGGCTTTGTTGGCGAAGGTATGCTGGATGCCAGTGTTGTTGGCGATATTTTTGCAGCGCCAAATGCCATGGGTGTTTTGGCTGCGCTTCGCAAATTAAAAAGAGAAGCCGGCATATTGCTTGTAATACTTAATCATGCCGGAGATATTATGAGCGCAAATATGGCTCTTAAAATGGCAGAGCGTGAAGGTATTAAGGTAAAATCTATTTTGGTTTCAGACGACATCAGCGCAGGTTTAGATTCAGATAAGTCTGACAGGCGCGGACTTGCAGGCTGCCTGCCTGCCATTAAGATTGCAGGAGCTGCTGCAGAAGAAGGCAAGAGCCTTGACGAAGTTTTGGCAATAGCAGAAAAATTTTGCGAAAGAATTGCAACACTTGCAGTTGCAATGACAGGCTGCACCCATCCTCAAAATGGACTGCCTATTTCAGAACTGCCTGATGATGAAATGGAAATTGGCATGGGCCAGCATGGCGAAGGCGGCGGCGGAAGAACTAAAATTTTATCTGCAAACGAAACTGCAAAAAGCATGTTTGGAAATTTGTCAAAAGCAGTGTCTTTAAAAAGCGGAGAAAAAATTCATCTAATTTTAAACGGAACAGGCGCAAGCACTCCTATGGAGCTTGCAATTATTTTTAGGGCAGTTTCAAAACTTGCAGAAGAAATGGGTGTCAAAGTTGTGGGCGGCATTATTGACGAGCTTTTAACTGTTCAAGAAATGGCAGGTTTTCAAATGATAGTAAGCGTGCTTGATGATGAAACTCAAAAGTATATTTACGCAAAATCAAACACCCCTTACTGGACTTGCATAGGATAGTTTTATGACAAAATTGAATTTGGAAAATTTCAAAAAAATGTTTGCGCAGGCAGCCGCAGACATCACTGCAAATGAAAAAGATTTATGCGCTCTTGACGCTGTTTGCGGCGATGGAGACCATGGCACTGCAATTAAGGGCGCTATCTGCGCTGCTAACGATTCTTTCCAAAATGCCTCAAATTTAAAAGACGCATTTTTTGAAGCAGGCATGGCTGCAATGTCAAACTCAAACGGCTCTACAAGTACCTTGTTTGGCTCTCTTTTAATGGGTATTTCTGATGGCATTGACGCTGCTGATTCAGAGCTTGACGGAACTATGCTGCACAAGGCTTTTGAATCCGGACTTTGGGGCGTAAGAGCAAATACAAAAGCAGACTTGGGAGACAAAACTTTGATGGACGCACTTATCCCTGCAGTTAATGCTATGGCAAATAAAGCTGACGCAAAAGAAGCGCTTGAAGCTGCAGCAAAAGCGTCTGACGCAGGGGCAAAAAACACAGTAAACTTGCAGGCAAAATTTGGCAGAGCAAAAAATTTGGGTGAACGCTCAATAGGTTCTCTTGACGCAGGTGCAGCGTCTAATGCAATGATTTTTGCGGCATTTCTTAAAACTTTAAACTAAAAAAATATGGCAGACTTAGAAGGCAATATAGAAGCTAAAAATTTTAATGATAGAAAGCCGGCGCAAAACAGCGACTCTTTCTATTTAAAAGGACTCTCCAAGTCTGATTGGGGCGTAAAAAACAGAATGTCTCGCATCTTTAATAAAAAGAGCGGAAATACTGTTATGCTTGCGTTTGACCATGGCTACATTATGGGGCCAACAAGCGGCTTAGAGCGTATGGATTTATCTATCGTTCCTCTAATCCCTTATGCAGACTGCATTATGTGCACACGTGGGGCGCTGCGCTCTGTTGTGCCTGCAGATTCTGACAAGCCTGTTGCCCTGCGCTGGAGCGCCGGCTCTACACTGCTTACAGAGCTTAATGATGAGTGCTTAATCGACATTGAAGACGCTATCAAAGTAAACGCATCTGCCCTTGCGCCCATGGTTGCAATTGGCAGCAGATTTGAAGCTCAAACAATACGTAATCTTGTGAAAACTGCAGATATGACTGCAAAATACGGCATTCCTACTTTGGGCGTAACTGCGGTGGGTAAAGAACTTGTGCGTGATGCCCGCTACTTGTCTTTAGCTTGCAGAGTTATTGCAGAAAATGGCGCAACATTTGTAAAAACCTACTATTGCGATGAAGGCTTTGAAAATGTTGTGGCATCCTGCCCTGTTCCTATTGTGATTGCTGGCGGCAAAAAACTTCCTGAAAAAGAAGCTTTGGAACTTGCTTATAAGGCAATTTCAAGCGGCGCAAAAGGCGTTGACATGGGCAGAAATATTTTCCAGTCTGACGCACCTGAAGCTATGATTTTAGCAGTACGTGCTGTTGTGCATGATGCTCTAAGCGTAAAAGACGCTTACGCTATGTTCAACGATTTAAAGTCAGACTCAAAAAAATCTGCAAAATCCAAGAAATCTAAAAAATAATTTTTTAAACAATATGAAAAAACTATCAATACTCCTTTGCGCAATTTTAGGCGCATTATCATTAACAGCTTGTAGCTCTTTGGGTGGTCCTTGCACTAGCCCGCAAGACACACAAGCAGTAACTGAATCTGCAGTTCCTACACTCACAAAAGATATGTTCTACAAAGATGGCAAGTTCGACAAAGTTGCAGCAAAGCAAGCTTACCTAGATATGCTTGCTCGCTTTGGCGTGCCTGTAAGCGACAACTTGCGTGAAAATATGTGGGTTGAAGACTTTGGACTGGGCGAATTTCCTGCTGTTGGCATGGGCGGCATTTTCTGGGCTCAAGAAGATAAATATGGCGTCTTTGGCCATGAAATTTACCTGCTTCCAAATCAAATGCTAATAGAGCACTATCACTTGGCTGTGCCTGCAAAAAATTTGCCTGCAAAATATGAATGCTGGATGGCAAGAAATGGAGTTTCATACTGCTTTGGCGAAGAAGGTGAAGACGCTTCTAAATTCCCAAATGTAAAAATTCCTGAAAGCCAGAAAAAGTTTGTAACTGTAAATAAAATTGCACCTGCATGCGCTAAAAAAGGCAATGTAGTTTGGCTTAACAGAATTGAAGCACGTCACTTCCAGATTGCAGGCCCCGAAGGCGCAGTTGTTACAGAATTTGGCTCTTTCCACTCTGGCGAAGGCGTTAAATTTACAAACACAAACGCAAAATTCTAAGATAAACTTAAAAGTTTAATTTTTATTTAGGGGCGAATTTTCGCCCCTATTTTTGTGGAGTGATTAATTTAATAGCAGGGCTTGGTTGCAGCCCTGCACCCGCAAGCAAACTGAGTTTGCATCCAGACATTGGTCAGTAACAGTTGAGGGATTGGAACTGTTAGTGTAGCTCATAGTTCTCAAATTGTGACTTAAGCTAGGCACTAGAAAATTTTTGGGTTGCAGTGTATTTTAATACATAAAACTCAAAAATATTTCGACGTAACAACGCTTAAAGCCAATTTCAGAACTATGAACCTTTCACTTGGTTTTAAGCTAAATTAGGGAAAGAAAAAACTACGTTCTTTTTCTTTCCCAAGTTTAAATAAAAACAAGCGACTCTCTCATCATAAATTCACTTTATAAATTTATGAGAAAGTTTTATCTTCCAATTTATTTTAAAATTAGATTCAAAAAACTTAGAAAGATTGTCTGCAACAGCTTAGCACAGTAATCCAAAAAAAAGCTTGTATTCGTATAAAAAAAGGACTTATTTTGTAAATGAGTTTTAAGGAAATCTAATGGGGTGAATGGGGATTTTGTTTTTTTGCTTTGTGCAGATTTCTATCTAAATATATTTAAATAACTGAAAGGAACTATGAAAGAACTATACTCTAGAAGAAGCTTTATTAAAAGCGCAGGTCTTGGCGGACTTGGGTTTTTGCTTGCTTCAAATTTATTTGCTCGCAACTGTTTGTCTGCAAATGGAAAAATTAACCTTGGCATTATTGGTTGCGGAAAAATGGCGCACAGCCATATAAATGGGCTTATCTCGTCTAACAAATGCGTAATTACTGCTGTTTGCGACGTTGACGACGCACGTATGCTTTTCCAAAAGCAAAGAATAGAAAAAGAATATCAGAAAAATGGCACATCAAGCCCTGATATTAAAATGCACAAAGACTTTAGAGTGCTTCTTGCAGACCCTTCAATTGACGCTGTTTACATTGTAACGCCAGATCACTGGCATGCAATTATTGCAATTTGCGCCGCAGACGCAGGCAAGGCAGTTTATTGCGAAAAGCCCCTTACATTTACTATTGACGAAGGCCGCAAGCTTGTTAATGCAGCAAAGCGCACAGGTGTGCCTTTTCAGACAGGCTCTCAGCAGCGCAGTTCTTGGACATTTAAGCGTGCGGCTCAGCTTGTAAGAAATGGCTATGCCGGCGAAATCAAAGAAGTTTGGGTAGGCGTTTCCCCCGGCAATGCAACTCCTCGCAACTGGAAGGCAGAAGAAGTCCCTGCTGGTATAGATTGGGAAATGTGGTGCGGTCCTTCTGCTTACAACCCCTACTCAAGTCAATTGCTTCCTAAGTTTAATCCAAGCACTCCTTATGATCATGGATGGAATTCTTGGAGACAGCATATCGACTATGGCAATGGCTCTCAGGCAGACTGGGGCGCACACCAGTTCGACATTGCAATGTGGGGCTTAGGTTTAGATGGCAAAGGCCCTAAGTATATTGAAGTTTCTGATAAGAACGATATGAGCGGCCACAAGTTCTGGAGGCAGTATAAGTATGTTACAGAATCGGGAATACCTCTTTATAAGGGCGACCATCCTAAGACACCGGGCTACATTAAAGGCGGCTTAACTTTTGTGGGCACAGAAGGCATTATTGCTGCTTCTCGTGATGGTTTTTGGTCAGACAAAGCTTATTTTGCAAATGCAAAATTGCGCGATGACGACATTTCTTTGATAGACTGCGAAAGCCACAGAGACAATTTCTTCAACGCAATTTTAAAGGGCGAAGAGCTTATTGCACCTGCTGAAGTTGGTCACTCAAGCTGCACAATTTGCCTCTTGGGCAACATTGCACATAACCTTGGCAGAAGCCTTGAGTGGGACTGGCGCAAAGAAAAATTTGTTAACGACGCAGAAGCCGACAAATTTATCGCCAGAACAAACAGAGGTCAGTGGGCAACATACTAAAATTTAAAATACGAAAGAATTTATAATGAAAAAATTAAGTATATTTCTATGCGCACTCTTTGCAGTTTTCTGCCTTAATGCGCAAAGTCATGGCGAAAAGCAAACTGTAGATGAAGTTTGCAATAAGCTGGAATCCTTTAAAGAATACAAATGGGGCGATAACGAACGCCCTTACGAAATCTTTATTTATTCTGTTTATAACGTAGGCACAGTAAAAGCTGAAGATGCTGCAAAAATTGAGGCAAAGGCGCTCGCAGAATTAAAAGCTAACCCAAGCAATTTGCGTTACAAAATGCTTCTTGCACAAGTTTTAGAAATTGTTGGCGTTCAAAACAGTGCCAATGAAATTGCAGACATTATTTTGCAAAATTCTGCTGACGCAAAAAATATCAATTGGACTGAACGCCTATTTATGGGCTTAGGAGTATCCACAGATAAGAATGCAAAAGCGGCTCTGCTAAAACTTACAAAAGCGCCTACAGATTTTGTAAGAGTTTGCGCAGTTACAGCACTTGGCTGCAGGGGCGAAGCCGATGCAGAAATTGCTGCAATTTTAAAATCTTGCATGGCTTCCAATTTTAAAGACGTGGCGCTTTCAAATGCTTGCGTAATGGCGCTTTCTAAAATTGGTTCCGACATTGCGCTTAAGGGCATTTTTGATTCTTACAAAAAGGCATCTGCTCCAGAGCTTAAACAAGCTTATGGCAGTGCGCTTTTTGGAGCACTCTCAAAAACTAAAACTACAAAAGCTGTTGAAACTTTTTGCCTAGATATTTATAACGACAAAGCTGCGTCAAAAAGTCTAAAACTTGGCGCATATGCAGAGCTGTTTAAAATAGGTAAAGCACCTGCAAATGCAGAAATAGACTTCCAGATTCTGACTCTTGATTTGCTAAAAGAAAACAAGCAACTGGCTATTCCAAGCTCGCTTAGTTTGACAAAAATGGAAGAGCCTATGCAGACTTTGTTTGTTCAAACACTTACAGCACGTGGCGAAGGCTATGCAGAAATCATAAAGCTTAATCCTAAGAGTGCAGATTTGGCAGAGGCTATTTGCTACGCTGCGTCAAAAATGGGCTCTAGCAAAGATTACGAAAAATTGCTTTCATTTGCGCCACTGTTTAAATCTGCAAATTACAACACGCGTGACATGACAAAAATTGGCTACTACATTGCCAGCGTTAAAGGCCAAACTAAAGTTATGGAGTTTATGAAACTTGCAAAAACTGCAAGCCCTGAAGCTCAGGAACTGATTGGCTATATCACAGAGTGTTTGGATTCTTCTTCCAGTGCAGAAAAACTTATCGCAATTGTTAAAGATGGCGACAAAGACGCTAAAATTGTAGCGCTTAAAACACTTGGAAACGCCTTTGCAAAAAGCGACACAGTCTTTATACAAATCTGCAAAATGTACCCAAGCTTTACAGATGCTCAGGTAGTTTCAGGCGCACAGCGCTTGCTTGTTTCCTCGGCTCGTGTAATGTGCACAGCAGATATGTTCAAAGCTGCAGTAGAACAGTTTGACGCAAGTAAAGACCCAAAAACTAAGGCGTTCTTTATGCGTTTTGCTTCAGTTTATGGCACAGAAGATTCTGCTAAATTTTTGGCTAAAGCCTACACTGGCGGACTAAAAAAAGAAGCAATTGCAGAGTTCAAAAAATGGACAAACGAAACTGCTTTTGACAGCCTAAAAGCTCTTGAAAAATCTGACGCGGCAAACAAAACCGAAATCAGAAATACTATGATAAGCATAGTGCAAAACAACAATTTGCGCACATCGCCTATCATCAAATATATTTCTGAAACAGGCACAAATTCACGTGAGAAAAATTTGATAAACATGATAGATTTTCCAAATTTTGCAGGCACAGATTTTGTAAGCATGCCTAATGGAATTAAGGCAAAGGCAACCAATAATAATAACAACCTTAAAAATGCTTTTGATGGCGAAATCCGCACACGTTGGGATAGCGGCAGCAATCGTGAACCGGGTATGGGCATCATGATAGAGTTTTCTGAAACGCAAACTCTTAAAGCTCTTGAATTGCTATTAGGCTCTTCCGGGGGCGACAGAGTTAAAGGCCCTGTAGTCTATGCCGGCGAAAGCGCAGACAACTTTGCTAAAATTGATTGCGAATATAAGCAAGAAAATGGCAAAGACGTTTTTGTCTTTAAAACTCCCTTAAAAGCTAAAGTAATTTGCATTGCAAACACTCAAAGCCAAGGCGGGTTTTGGAGTATACACGAAATTAATTTCGTTAAGTAAAAACTAAAATCTAAAAGCTGCAAAAGAAATAATTTTGTAGCTTTTTTTTAATTTCAAAATAGAAAGTAATTATGAAAAAACTAAATTTAATATTATCTTCGCTTGCTGTGTTTGCACTTTCAGCTTGTTGCGAAAACTGCGAAAGCGCTAAATTAGAAACTGTACAACTTTTTAATGGCAAAGACCTCAGCAACTGGAATTTTGTCTTAGACCCTGCAGGCAAAGCAGACGCAAAAGAAGTTTTCACAGTTAAAGACTCTGTGATTTCAGTTAAAGGACAGCCCTTTGGCTATATGTACACAAAAGAAAAGTACTCAAACTTTGTTCTTACAGTTGAATGGCGCTACCCTGAAAAAGCAAGCAATAGCGGAATTTTCTTATACCTGCAAAATCAAAATTTCTGGCCAACTTGCATAGAAATGCAACTTTGCAGCCAAGCTGCCGGAGACTTTGTTTTGATGGCAGGCGCAGATATGGCAGAATTTAAACTTCCAGAAGGCAAAGAGCGCCCTAAATTCCCTGTTGTGGCCAAGTCTAAACCTTCAAGCGAAAACCCTATTGGACAGTGGAATACTGCTGAAATTGCCTGCAAAGATGGCGAAATTTCTGTACGCATAAATGGAGTTTTGCAAAATATTGGCCACGTAAAATATAAGAGCGGCAACATTGCTTTGCAAAGCGAAGGTGATAGAATTGAGTTCAGAAAAGTTGAGCTTGTTAAGATTAAATAAGCCTTTATAAAAATCAAAAAAAGAGAGGTGAATTACCTCTCTTTTTTTTGTAAATCTTGAAAAAAAACTCTATAATATTTATCTCGTAGTCTTATAAAGCTCTAGAGCTTCTTTATAAATTTCAGTATCTTTGTGTTTACTGAAAGTTAAATAGTCTCTTAAAACGCTTCTGCCACCCACTCTGTCTTTAAGGTAAAATCTTGCTTTTGCGCCATAAAGGTAGGCCCTTGAAGACCAATAGTCAAAACCAATATAGGCTAAAAATACACGCTGAAAACAAGCATATGCTTCTTCGTACTTTCTTTCATCATAATAGCTTAGGCCAGTTTTAAATATGCTTTCTGCTGCAATTTCGCCCTGAACTTCTTTATTTGTATAAACTGTTTTGTAGCACTGCCTTGCTTCATCGTAACGTTTTAGAAAGCGTAAAGAGTCTCCCTGCGTAATGTAGAGGCTTAAATTTTGAGCTGCGTCATCCGGCGCAAGTGTGAGAGCCCTAGTGGCAAAACTGTAAGACAATTCATAGCTCCCTTCATCAAAACATTTTTTTGCAATAATATTCCAAACTCTCCATGCAAAATGAGAATCAGGATCTCTTTCCATTGCAGCTTCCAAGTCTTCAATTTTA
>JAVBSE010000187.1:0-10456 GCA_031547315.1 Opitutales bacterium | reverse complement strand
GGTATTTTGCGGAATTTGCGGATTATGCAAAATTATATTTATTGGGCAAAGGCTCATATTAACGTCTGTAGGTGAGAGCACGTTTGGCGTCTGCAAGGGCCTCACGTTTTTTGATGTCGTCACGCTTGTCGTAAAGTTTTTTGCCCTTTGCAAGCGCAATAAGAACTTTTGCATTGCCCTTTGAAAAGTAGATTTTAAGCGGAATAAGCGCAGAGCCCGTTGTTTCCATTTCAGATTTTATTTTTAGTATCTGATTTTTGTGAAGTAAGAGTTTGCGAGTGCGTGTCGGCTTATGATTATTGAGATTTCCAAAGTCGTACTCTGCAATATTTGCGTTGTATAAAAACGCCTCAAGTTTTTCTATTCTGCAAAATGCGTCTTGAATTTGAGCTTTGCCTTCACGCAGGCTTTTAACTTCTGTGCCCTGCAAAACAATGCCTGCTTCAAAAGTTTCACCCACAAAGTAATCATGAGACGCCTTTCTGTTGCGTATCTCTGTAAGTCTTGTAGATTTTGCGCCCTCTTTTGCCATTGTATTTGCCTAAAAAATAAAGCCGCTCTGAAAAGCAAAAGCTCTTGAGCGGCGTAGTGTCAGTTTAGTCTTAAAAAAAAGATTAGTCTTCTTCAGACTCTGACTGATAAAGCTCGTAAGAGATTTTGTCTTTAATTACTTCAAGAAGCGCAATGTCTTCAAGTGAAAGTTTTTCTAGCGATTCAACGCAAGGCCTTTGGCCATTCTTTAGTTGTTTTACACGACGTGAAACAACATTGATAAGAATGTTTGGGTCTTGTATTTTCTGCTGTGCCTGTTTAAGATAGTCGTTTCTCAAGTTGCCTCCGATTATTAAATTTAAACAGCGGACAGTAGTCACTTTTTGCGCTATTGCAAGAAGTTTTTTATTTTTTAAAATTTTGATGATTTTTTTGAGATTAAAACTTGTAATTTTCTTAAAAATAGTCGACAATTCCAGATAGATGAGAAGCTTAATATTTACCCTGCTGTTTGCTTTAAGTTTTGGACTGCTTAACGCAAGTGAATCTCTTGAAAATGCCCCTATAAAAGTTGTAGAGGTTTCTATAGATGGCTCTATATCTGAAGCCCAAGTTTATGTGCTAAGGCGTGCCATACGTGAAGCCAATTCTGATGACGCCCAAGTTTTGCTTATAAACATAAACACTTTTGGCGGCGCATTAGATTCTACTTTTAAAATGATGGAGCTTATTTCCGGCTTTAAAGGCAAAACTATTTCTTACGTAAATCCAAACGCACTTAGCGCGGGCTCTTTTATTGCAAATGCTTGCGATGAAGTTTGGCTTGCGCCCACTGCCGTTATTGGCGCCGCCGAAGCTGTAAATGAAAAAGGCGAAGGTATTTCAGAAGCTATGTCCAGAAAAGTAATTTCTGCAAACGAGGCAAAAATCAAGGCAGTAAGCAAACTTGAAAATCCAAACAGAATTCTTGTGCAACGTGCAATGATGGACCCTGATTTTGAACTTATCATAGATGGCAAAACTCTTAAAACTAAAGGGACACTGCTTTCTTTAAGCGCAAAAGAAGCTGTGCAGATTTTAAACGGACACCCTCTTTTAGGAAACGGAATTGCTCAAACTGCAAAAGAAGTTCTTGAAAAATCTTTTCCTAAAAATTCAATTTTTGATGTTAAAAAAATCAATCCAAGCTCTTTTGAAAATATTTCAAAACTGATTATAGACTTTACTCCGCTTTTGATGGGCATAGCAATGGCTCTTGTTATTTTGGAACTTAAATCCGGCGGCTTTGGCGTTTTTGGAACTATTGCTGTAAGTTTATTTTTGCTGACATTTGCAGGGGCATTTATAGGAGGGCTTACAGGCTATGAGGCTCCTATTCTTTTTGCACTTGGTCTTATTTTAATTGCGGTAGAATTTTTTGTGCTGCCTGGTTTTTTCATTTTTGGAATTGCGGGAATTGCCCTTTTTATATTTTCGTTGATTTTGGTTTTGTCTGGCAGTTTGCCTTCAGGAGGTTTTTTGCCTTCCACAAATTTGTTTATCAGCGGACTTGGCAAATTTGGAATTGCAGTTTTGGTTGCAACATTTTGCATACTTTTGCTTGGCAAATTTTTTAAAGATTCCCCAATAGGTAAAATTTTTGTTTTAGACGGCGGGCTTGGCCTTGGCTCTCAAGGAGAGCTTGATACCACAGTTATGGGCAAAAAAGGCATAGCAATTTCTGCGCTTGTTCCAAACGGCAAAGTTGAAGTTGATGGCAAAATTTACGACGCAGTAAGCGAAGACTCTGCATTTGTAGAAAAAGACAGCCCAGTTGAAGTTGTGGCTGTAGAAAGTTTTAATATTAAAATCAAAAAAATATAAATTATGGAAAAAATATCGATTCTTGGACAAACAATAGGCTCTAGCATTGCAACAATATTAGGCATTATTGCGCTCATTGTTGTAGTTGTAATTCTTTTTATTGTGTTCAACTTTTTTACAACTTGGCTAAAGGCAATGCTTGCGGGTGCACCTGTAAAAATGATAACTCTGCTTGCAATGCGCCTAAGAAGCGTTCCTTACGGAATGATAGTAGAGGCCAGAATTACTGCAGTTAAGGCAGGCATAAATTTATCTATTGAAGAGCTTGAAAGGCACTACTTGGCAGAGGGTTCTTTGCTGCAAACAGTTCAGGCGCTTATTGCCGCAAATAAGGCAAGAATGAATATGACCTGGGAAGACGCAACCCGCATAGACCTTGCAACAAAAGGCACAGGCAAAACTGTCATAGAAGCAGTACGCACTTCAATTAACCCTAAAGTTATTGACTGCCCAAGCCCAAATTCTGGGCGTATGTCAATTGACGGCGTTGCCAAAGACGGCATTCAAGTTAAGGTAAGAGCACGTGTTACTGTACGCACAAATTTGGATAAATTTGTGGGCGGCGCTCAAGAAGAAACTATTATTGCACGTGTTGGCGAAGGCATTGTTACTACAATCGGTTCTGCAGATTCTTACAAATTCGTTTTGGAATATCCTGACAGAATTTCAAAAGTTGTATTGCAGCGTGGGCTAGACTCAGGCACTGCTTACGAAATTTTATCTATCGACATTGCCGATATTGACGTTGGCGAAAATATTGGCGCAAAGCTCCAAGAGGCTCAGGCAATAGCAAATAAGAACCTGGCGCAGGCGCAGGCAGAAATCCGCAGGGCTGCCGCTGTTGCTTTAGAACAAGAAATGAAAGCCAAAGTTCAAGAGATGAAGGCAAAGGTTGTAGAGTCTGAGGCTCAGGTGCCTTTAGCTTTGGCAGAGTCTTTGAAGTCTGGCAACTTGGGCTTTATGGATTATTTTAAAATGCAAAATATTCAGGCAGATTCCAGAATGAGAGACAGCATTTCAGGCAAGCCTGCCGATGGAAAAGATTCTAACAATATCACAAAATAATTAAATGTCTGACACTCTGATAAAGCTGCTTTTGATAGGCGGAGCCCTCGTTTTTTTTAACGTGGTTCTGCCCTACATTAGGCGTGTGAAAGAAGAACAAGAACGTGTGGATGAGGCTGAAAGAATTGAGCAATACAAAGCCCAAAACTCTAAAACCATGCCACGTGCAAATACTGATTCTGAACGTAAAATTGGCTCTTATAAAGTATTTGAAGAAGCTCCTAAAGAAAAACCTTGGGAACTAATCAAAGAACAAATGCAAAAAGAGGCTCAGGCCCAAAGAGCCTTTGAAAAAAGGGAAAATGCACGTAAACGCAACGAAGAAGCATTATTAAAACGAGCAAGGGCGGACGCTTTGCGTGCTGCAAAAATGAATACTCAAAATAGCGCACATACATATCAAAAAATGGAAGGCGAAATTTGCGACACTTGTTATGATGAACATTCAGAGGAAAATCCTTGCACGGATTTTCTAAAAGATGCAGACTCTCTTAAGCGTGCAGTTGTGATGGCAGAAGTTTTGGGGCGCCCCAAGGCGTTGGGGCAGTCAAATTTATTCTCAAGCAAATTCTAAACATTTAAAACACTAATACTATGGCTAAAACCGAAAACAAAGATATTCAGGCTCTTTTGAGAGCAAGGTCGTCAGCGCCCCATAATGTGCTTGGCATGCATAAAACAAAAAGCGGCGTAGTTGTAAGGGCAATGATAATCAATGCCGCAAGCTGCGAAGTTGTAGACGTTGCCGATGATATGAATTCTCGCTATAAAATGGAACGCATTGATGACTCTGGTTTCTATGAAGTAGAAATTCAAAAAAGAGACATCTTTAAATACAGACTGCGCACAACAAGCTATGGCGGAGAGGTCAAACAGTTTTACGATTCTTATTCTTTTTTGCCTACGCTTTCTGAGGACGACTTATATCTTATCGGCAAAGGCGATGAACACAAAATTTACGACAAGCTTGGCAGCCACATAAAAACTTATGGCGATATTAAAGGCACTGCATTTACTGTGTGGGCGCCAACTGCAAGGCGTGTAAGCTTAGTGGGAGAGTTTAATGAATGGGATGGCCGCTATCATCAAATGCGTATGTTGGGGTCTTCTGGGATTTGGGAAATTTTTATACCAGGGCTTTTGGCTGGTGCAAAATACAAGTATGAAATTTTGCCTGCAAACTCTGAAACTCCGTTCTTAAAAACAGATCCTTACGCAGTGCGTTTTGAACCGCCTCCGCACAATGCGTCAATAGTTTGCGACCTTTCAACATACAAGTGGAATGACGAAGCTTGGCTTAAGCAGCGCAAAACTTCTGACCTAAAAACTAAGGCGCTTTCAATTTATGAAGTGCATTTAGGCTCTTGGAAACGTGCGCCCAATGATGGTTTTAGACCCCTTCATTATACAGAAATTGCTGACGATTTAATTGCTTACTGCAAGCAAATGAATTTTACGCACGTTGAATTTTTGCCGCTTTCAGAATATCCATTTGAAGGCTCTTGGGGCTATCAGGTAACAGGATTTTACGCTCCTACCCAACGCTATGGAACGCCGCAAGACTTTATGGCAATGGTAGATAAGTTTCACCAAAATGGAATTGGCGTTATTATAGACTGGGTGCCTGCGCACTTTCCTAAAGACTTTTTTGCCCTTGCAAAATTTGATGGATCCGCGCTTTATGAACACTCTGACCCACGCCAAGGCGAGCAGCTAGACTGGGGCACACTTGTCTTTAACTATGGTAGGCATGAAGTAAGAAACTTTCTTATTGGCAGCGCCCTTGCTTGGATGGAAAGATTCCATATTGATGGAATGCGTGTGGATGCAGTGGCTTCTATGCTCTACTTAAATTTCTCAAGGAAAGAAGGAGAGTGGATTCCTAATCAGTATGGCGGCAATCAAAATTTAGAAGCTATTGAGTTTTTAAAGCACACAAATTCTTTGGTGAAAAAATATTTCCCCGGAGTTGTGATGATAGCAGAAGAAAGCACGTCTTTTCCTGGGGTCACAAAACCTGTTGAAGAAGGCGGGCTGGGCTTTGACTTCAAGTGGAATATGGGCTGGATGCACGACACCCTAGCCTATATGAAAGAAGACCCTATCAACAGAAAATTTAATCACAACAAATTCACATTCCCCGCAATTTATCAGTTTTCAGAAAACTTTATTTCTGTTTACTCGCATGATGAAGTTGTGCATGGCAAAAGCTCTATGGTAAACAAAATGGGCGGCGCATACTGGGGCGATAAAATTGCAAACTTGCGTGCGCTCTACGCATATATGTGGATGTGGCCTGGCAAAAAAACACTCTTTATGGGCTCTGAATTTGCTCAAACAAGAGAGTGGAAGTATGACGAATCTTTGGATTGGCACTTTTTAGAATATCCTGAACACAAAGGCGTGCAAAAATTAGTTTCAGACGTTGCAGGTTTGTACCTAACAGATAAAGCCCTTGCAGCTAACGACCTTGTTGAAGACAAATTCCGCTGGATAAACGGAAACGATGGCGACAACTCTGTGTTCTCATTTTTGCGCTATGCAGGCGATCACTGCTACGCAGTTGTCTGCAACTTTACGCCAATAACAAGGCACAGCTATCGCATAGGTTTGCCGCAAGACGGACGTTGGACAGAAGTTCTAAACACACACGCCTCTGTTTATAGCGGCAATGGCGAAGGCAATAAGGGCTCTATCACAGCAAATGCAAATCCTTCAGATGGTTTTGCAAATTCTGCAGATGTATTTTTGCCTCCTATGTCGACAGTTGTTTTCAGAACAAAATTGAAGTAATAAACAAATAAAATCTCAAAAAAAATGAGCGTAAAATTTACGCTCATTTTTTTGTGTAAGTAAAGCTAGATGGCTTTATCCTAAATAGAATTCTTTGCTTGTGTCCGGCTTTTCTTTTAAAGCGTTCCAAGCCTTTATAAAGTCTTCTGCATTAGATGCAAAAAGCGGAGAAACTTCCAGCGCATAATTTGGCACGCCATCTGCATTGCAAGGAATTTCAATACCTACAAGCTTAAACCAACGCACAAACTGACGCATTTGGTCGTTCTTACAAGTAAGAGGAGAGTCAACACCTTCGGCATTTTTTACAGGTGAAAATTCGTCGCCCCTGGCGCCCTCTATCAGTGCAGGGTTTGCAGCCATTGGCAGCGCATCAAACACAAACATTTCAAATTTAATTCCGTTTGCAGACTTTGGATTTTGAAGCACGCCGCTTTCGTCAATATAAGGAATTTTTTTATCCGCCCTGTGGAAAGGCAATTTTTTAGAAGAATTTGCACAGCCCAAAGCCTCAACAAAATTCACATCTAAAACGTGGATAGCAACGCTGCCTGCAATAAATTTTAGTTTGCCGCTTGCGTCTGTTTCTTTTTGCAAGCTCTCGGGAAGGTCTGAATATTCAATTACGCAAAGCTTGCCATCGCTCAAACAAAAGTGCCCCACCTTTTCAAGCGGGTATGCTTTTGCTATCATTTTTGAAGACATTTCAGACTTGGACATCAAATGAAAGCCCACAAAAAATGGGTCAATAATATCAACCAAAGGATTATCAACCTGATAATAGCTGATGCAATCTACGCCACGCTTTTTAAGCTCTGCAGCTGCGCCGCTTTTGCACATTGCACGCAAGCAGCCGCCATGTCCGTCAGGAGTCATTACTACTTGCGACTTTGATTCTAAAATAATTTTTCCTGAGCTGTCTACTGCAGGCATTAAGCCCTGCTTAAAGAAAATTACATCTTCTTTTTTAAGACCAAAAAAATTATTTTTTTCAAAAAATTCTCTTGTTGCAGCGTCGTTAATATTGCTTGTCATAATAAGCCAAGGAATAGACACGCCATACTTGATACTTGCTGCCAAGATTTTTTCCGCAAAAATTTGAAAGAGAGATTTGCCCTTTATTGGCGACACAGGGTAGACACCCTTTGGCGCATCAAAACCCAAGCGAGTACCCTGCCCGCCAGCAACAACAAAGGCTGCAAGTCTGCCTGCTCTTATTGCGCCTTCACCAATTTTTTTAGCCTCAAGCCACTTTGCGTCAACGTATTTATTTGCAGGCAAAGCCATGTAAGGCGCAGGTTTTAGATTAGAAAAATCCGCATTTAAATTTTGCTTTTTAAAAACGAGCGTCTCGTTTAATTCTGCAAGTTCTGCCAAATCAATGCTTTCAAGCTGGGCGCATAAAGAAGATTTTTCTGTATCACTTAGTTCATCAAAAAATCTAAAAACTTGCGCCTGTCCTGCTGCCTCAAACTTTTTTATTAAATCATTCATTGTCTGTCTTGGTAGTAGTTATTGTGGTTTGGAAATTAAATCATTCTTTTTGTAATGTCTGTATAGCTGTCTATACGCCTGTCTCTGAAGAAAGGCCAAGTGCGCCTAAATTCAGTAGTTTGTGCAATATCTACATTTGCATACAAAATTTCCTCTTTGTCGTCTGAGGCCTGTGCAATAACTTCGCCATAAGGATTAGACACAAAGCTATGTCCCCAAAATTTCACAGAGCGCTCTCCCGAACCTTCAGTGCCAACTCTGTTTACTGCGGCTATAAATGCGCCATTTGCAACGCCATGCCCACGCTGAACTGTTTGCCATGCAGTTTGGAATTGCTTTACAGTAGTTTCATCTTCTGAAGGCAAGCCGCCTATTGCTGTAGGATAAAAAATCACTCTTGCGCCATCTAACGCCATAAGCCTTGCAGCCTCAGGATACCACTGATCCCAACAAATCAAAACTGCAATTTTGCCAAACTTTGTATCCCAAGCCTTATAAGGCAAGTCGCCCTGAGTGAAGTAAAATTTTTCCTCAAAACAAGGATCTTGCGGGATGTGCATTTTGCGATATTTGCCAAGCATTTTACCATCTGCGTCTATTACCACGCTTGTGTTATGATAAACTTCGCCGCCCCTGTTTTCAAATAAAGACGCAACTATTACTATGCCCAATTCTGCGGCAAGTTTGCACAAAACATCTGTTGTATTACCGGGGATTTTTTCTGCCAAATCAAAAAACTTTGCATCTTGCACCAAGCAAAAATAATCGCTCAAAAACAGCTCTTGAGTGCATACAATATTTGCGCCTTCGCTGGCTGCTTTACGTATCAAATTTATTTGTTTTTCTAAATTCTTATCTTTGCCAGATTCGCTCTTTGCTTGTATTAGTGCCAGTTTCATATTAGTCAGATTTTAAAGCAGCTTCCCTCTCAAGAAGCGTAGGATGTGAATAGTAAAACATACTGTAAATTTTATGAGGCGTAAGATTGCCCAAATTTTTTGTATGCAGCTTGCGCAAGGCCTCAATAAGAGGAGCAGCGCTCCCGCAAACTTTTTTTGCAAATGCGTCTGCCTGATATTCAAACTTGCGTGAAACTATGTTAAAAAGCGGCGTAAACCAAAATGTAATCAGCCCCGCAAATGTTGAAAACAAAATTAAAGCAGGCGCCATTCCGTCTGAAAGTTCAAAGCCAAAACCCTCGTAAAACCAGGGGCTTTGTGCCAGGTATGCTATCATTCCAAAGCCCAAGAACATCATAATAAAAGACGATGCTATCATCCTTGGAATATGCCCAAGCTTGTAGTGGCCAATTTCGTGCGCAAGCACTGCCTCTAGTTCCGGAATTGTAAGTTGAGAGATTAGTGTATCATACAAAACTATTCTCCTGAATTTTCCAAAGCCTGTAAAAAATGCGTTAGAGTGGCTGCTGCGTTTGCTGCCGTCTATAACATAAATGGAATCTGCCTTAAAGCCCGCCCTGTCTGACATTGCCAAAAGAACATTCTTAAGCTCACCTTCTTCTAAAGGCGAAAGCTTGTTAAAAAGAGGCATAATAAAACGAGGATAAACCACAAGCATCACAAGCTGAAAAACTGCAAGTGCGCAAAAGCCCCATATCCACCAAGTGTTCTCAAATAACCAAAAAAGCCAAAGTATCAGTGCAATTAAAGGCAGCCCCAAAACTAGGCCTATAATAAATTCTTTAATTTTATCTGAAATCCAAAGCTTAACAGTGCTCTTATTAAAACCAAATTTTTGCTCTATCACAAACTGCGAATACCACTCAAAAGGCAGCATTGGCAGCGACAATATTGTGAGCGTAATTATCATTGCAAAACTCTGCGCCCAAACAGATACGCCAAACACAGACAAGCAAAAATAAAACAAGTGCGGAAACACTCCAAACAAAAGCACCAAAATAAGCACTATAGAAGAAAAAGCATCTTCAACAATCCCAAAGGATATTTTAGAAAGCGTATACTTTACACTCTTAAAATAATCCGGCTCTGAAATCATTGAAGAAAAAACTTCAGGCACTTTTGCAGAATTGGCAGACACATTTTTAGCGTTAAGTTTTTCTAAAAACGTACATACGCAATACTTTAAAAGTATCAGCGCAATCACTATACAAATTTCTGTGGTAAAAAACATTACGCAATAATTTTTCTGATAATCTCAAGAAGCATTCCCGGATTTGCCTTGCCCTTAGAAGCCTTCATAACAGGGCCAATCAAAGCATTAACAGCCTTTTCATTGCCGGCTTTAAATTCTGCAACCGCCTTAGGATTTGCTTCAACTGCGGCTCTGCAAAGAGCTTCAAGTTCGCTGCTGTCGCTGTTTTGAGAGAGGCCCTTTTCTTCCACAAGCTTAAGCGGACAAGCGCCGTCAGAGAACATTAGAGCAAAAACTTCTTTTGCCTGAGACTTAGAAATTTTGCCCTCGTCAGTAAGCTTCACAAGCATAGCCAAATTTTCAGGGCTAATCTTAACTGCAGAAAAATCTAAGCGGCCCTCGCCTGATTCAGAGTTTGCAGAAAGCTCTCGCAAAACTTCGTTCACAAGCAAGTTTGCAATGCCTTTAGGATTGTTGTGAAACTTAATTGCATCTTCAAAAAATTTACTCATTTGCAAATCCAAACACATCACAGAAGTGATAGAATAAGGGAGTTCGTAATCGGCCATATATCTGCGCTGACGCTCGTATGGCTGTTCAATTAGTTCTGAGCGAATTTTATCTAACAAAGTTTTTT
>JAVBSE010000188.1:0-2983 GCA_031547315.1 Opitutales bacterium | reverse complement strand
GAAATGCCAAGGCACTTTAAAATGTGGCTGATTAAAGCTTCACAGTTTAAACACTTAGAAACAAAGAAGCCTGAAGCAGAAACAAAAAAGCCTGAGGCAAAATAATTTTCAAAAGAGTGCGTAAGTTTTACGCACTTTTTTTTGACTTAAAGCTAAAAAGTCTTTCTTTTTTTTCTCTTACTTGCAGTATAGGGGAATATGCGTATTTTTTCCGACATTAGAATTGAAAGCGCCTGCAAATACATTGCTCAAAAGGCTTTGCAGATGGGTGGCAGGGCATACTGTGTCGGCGGCTGTGTAAGAGACGCATTAAGCGAAGTAGAGCCAAAAGATATTGACGTAGAAATTTATGGCTTAAGCGCAGAGCAGATAGACAAGCTTTTGTCTCAAAAATTTAAAATAGAAATAGTTGGCAAAAGTTTTGGGGTCTGGATTTTAAAGGGCTATGACATAGATGTAAGCATGCCCAGAACTGAACGCAAAACAGGTTTGGGGCACAAAGCTTTTGAAATTGTAGGAGACCCATTTTTAAGCGTTAAAGACGCCTGCGCCCGCCGCGACTTTACTATCAACGCAATTCTTTACGACATACTTGACGCAAAAATTATAGACCCTTTTAACGGAATTTCAGACCTGCAAAAAAAGATACTTCGCCATACTTCAGAACGTTTTTCAGAAGACCCGCTAAGAGTCTTAAGGGCCATGCAATTTATCGCAAGATTCAACTTGCAAGTTGCGCCTGAAACGCTTCAGCTTTGTTCTGAAATCAGTATGGAAAATATGCCTGCCGAACGCATTTTTGAAGAGTGGAAAAAACTTATTCTAAAAGGGAATGAAATTTCAAAAGGGCTTTTCTTTTTAAGAGACTGCGGCTGGCTTAAATATTTTCCTGAACTAAAGCATTTGGTAGACTGCGTTCAAGACCCAAGATGGCATCCAGAGGGCGACGTTTACAGGCATACAGCATTTTGTATGGACGCCTTTGCAAAAGAGCGCATAGGCGACGAACGTGAAGACCTAATTGTGGGTCTTGCAGTTTTGTGTCATGATTTTGGCAAACCTATTTCTACGAAAATTGATGCAGATGGCTCAGTGCATTCTTATGGTCACGATATTGCCGGAGTGAAGTTTGCACGCTCATTTTTAGAGCGTATGACAAAAGAAAAATCGCTCATAGAAGCAGTGCTTCCGCTTGTTGAAAGACACATGGCAATTTTAGATTTGTGGCGCAATCAAGCCGGCGACAATGCAATCCGCAGGCTTGCCGCAAAGGTTTTGCGCATAGACAGGCTTGTAAGAGTAGACAGCGCCGACAGAAACGGCAGACCTCCGCTAGAGCCGGAAGCTTCTCCGCAAGGCGAATGGATAATCAAAAGGGCAGAGGAACTTGCGATAAAAGATTCCGCCCCTGCGCCTTTAATAATGGGCAGAGATTTAATAGAAATGGGGCTTAAGCCTTCGGTAGAATTCGGAAAAATTTTGTCAGAAATTTATGAAGCTCAGCTTGACGGAGAATTTCTAGATAAAGAAAATGCTATTGTTTACTTGAAGAAAATGCTAAAAATGTCATAATTACATCTGTGAAAAATAGATTTTTAATTTTATTTCTTCTGATTTTTGCTTTCACGCTTAGTGCGTGCAATTCTGTTTCAGACGCTTATCCGTATGGAACGCCAGATAGGCAGATGTCTCCTACTAATGATGCGAATGAGAATTTCTCAAATAAAATAGAATATTCTTTTGGACGTCATTAAATAGAATTAAGGAAATTTTATATTCACTCTATGAGTAATTGTTTTTTGAAAAAAAAGATTGAATTAGTAAGTTCAATTCGTACTGTTATTGCTTTCTCAAATGCTCAGGTGGTGAAATTGGTAGACACGTACGTTTGAGGGGCGTATGCCGTAAGGTTTACGGGTTCAAGTCCCGTCCTGAGCACTTTTGCAAATATTTTTGGCGCAAGTTCGTCGCTAAAAAAATGCCGTGAAAATCATGTAGGTCACTACGCTAATTTTACGGCATTTTTTTGTGTTTAGTGTAGCATTTAATTTTACTTTTTAAGGCATTTGAAACTTTTGAACCGATTACTTCTGGGGGGGGGAGCTTGATTTTTTGCGCTGGAATCAACTTTTACAGTATCGTTTGCTCCTGCCTTTAAACGCTCTGCATTAAGTGCAAAAAAACAGAGAGTTTTCTATTTGGAATTTACGTCCATTAACCATTCGTCTATGCCGGATGGAGGCGGTAGGCCTATATTTGCGGTGCACTGGCTAGCGGAGCGCCAGGCCAAAGACTTCAGAAATTCTTCCGAAAAACTCTTCTTTCCGATTTCAGAAAGGAAAAGGCGCTCTCCAAAAACAGGGTAAAAGACGTGCGCCCAAAACCAATGGCTCCACCAAAAGATGTCTGTTCGTGTAAGCTTTGGGTTGGTTTTTGCAATGAGCTCAAACACATGTGCCATGGTATTGTCGCCCAGCTCTTGAATCATGCGGTTAACATCCATGCCCCCGTCTACCAACATGCAGGTCAGAAGTCCGTTAAGGTTAGGTATGCTGTTTTTTCCAAAGCAGGCGTGCTGAAGGGCGTAAAGGCTTTTGTATATCGCATCGGAAACTGTTTGGGGCTTTGAAGGATCTGCCTCGTCAAAGACGTCAAAAACCTGCACAAGCATGACATTTTCAAGAATGTGGTAGCGGAGCGTTTCAAAGAAGAGGTTTTTTTTGGTCTTAAAATGATAGACCACAGCGCCCGAATTTGCCTTGGCTTCTCTTGCTATTTCACGCACACCTGCGCCCTCGTAGCCACGTTTTGCGAAAATTTTACCTGCAGCCGTAAGAAGGGCCTTCCGCTTTCTGCTGCCCTGTGCGTTTTTACGAATGTTTCCTTTTTCCTTCATTTGAGATTAATTTCTCAAGGATGGCCGATTGTGCAGAGGAATCAAGCGTATAATTCCTCAAATACCCGCTATTATGCGGGTAAAACA
>JAVBSE010000079.1:0-6500 GCA_031547315.1 Opitutales bacterium | reverse complement strand
ATACCAGCAAGAGCCTGCCCATTGAGGCATAGTATTAGTTTCTCTTACGGCCTCAAACCACATATCGCCCTGAGGCTTTGCTTCTTCTTTAGAAACAGTGTCTCCTGTTTGTGCGTTAAACCAAAGATTTAGCCAAGACTTAGCATTTGCAAGTGGGCTTTCGCCGGTGCCTGAGGGTGCATAAGATTCTATCTGCGGAAGCTCCAAAGGCAAATGCTTTTCCTGAAGCGCAAGAGCATAAAAATCTACGCCATTTTCAGTATATGTAACAGGATTTTTTGGCTGGCCCTTTAAGCCGGATTTTATTGCAAAATCATAAGCGTCTTTTTTAACCCAAACAATAGGGAAAGGTTCGCCCCAATAACGCTGGCGAGAAAACAACCAGTCACGCAATTTGTAATTTACAGACTTTATTCCAAGCTTTTTATCCTCTAACATTGAAGTGATTTTTGCTTTGCCTTCATCAGAAGAAGTGCCATCCCAATCTGCAGAGTTTATCATAGTGCCTACGTCAGTAAATGGCAAAGGAATGTCTTTTCCATCGGCGTCTTTTTTGTCTATAACCCTGATAATTTCTAAGCCGAATTTAACTGCAAATTCGTAGTCGCGCTCATCATGGGCAGGCACAGCCATAATTGCGCCTGTGCCATAGCTCATTAAAACGTAGTCTGCAATCCAGATAGGAATGCGCTTTCCGTTTACAGGGTTAATTGCGTAAGAGCCTGTGAAAACGCCAGACTTGTCTTTAGCCAAATCTGTTCTGTCTAAGTCGCTCTTTGATGCAGTTTTTTTGATGTATGCGGCAACTTCGTCTTTATGCTCTGCGTGTGTGAGCTTATCTGCAAGAGGGTGCTCTGGCGCAATAACCATATAAGTTGCGCCATAAAGAGTATCAGGACGTGTTGTGAAAATTCGCAAAGATTCTTCATGCCCATCAATTGCAAAATCTACCTCAGCGCCTTCGCTGCGGCCAATCCAATTTGCCTGCAAGCGCTTTGTGGAATCGGGCCAATCTACATCTTTAAGATCTTCCAAGAGTCTATCTGCATAAGCTGTAATTTTTAAGACCCACTGCTTTAACTTACGGCGCTCAACAGGGTGTTTGCCTACTTCGCTTTTGCCGTCAATAACTTCTTCGTTGGCTAAAACTGTGCCAAGCGCAGGACACCACCAAACGGGTTTGTCGTCAACATAGGCTAAGCCCATTTCAAAAAGGCGTAAGAATATCCACTGAGTCCACTTAAAATATTTTGGGTCTGTAGTGTTGATTTCTCTGTCCCAGTCTATCGCAAAACCTATGTCTTTTATTTGACGTCGAAAGTTATCTATATTTGTTTTTGTTGTTATTGCAGGATGAGTACCTGTTTTTAAGGCATACTGTTCTGCGGGAAGCCCAAAAGCGTCCCAGCCCATAGGGTGAAGCACGTTAAAGCCTTTTGCACGCTTGTATCTTGCAAGAATATCTGAAGCAGTATAGCCCTCAGGATGTCCTATGTGAAGGCCTGCGCCTGATGGATAGGGGAACATATCCAAAATATAATATTTTGGTTTAGACTTATCTATTTCGGCCTTAAAAGTTTTATTGGCATCCCAATATTTTTGCCATTTTGCTTGTGTTGATAAAAAATCGTATTCTGCTGAAACTGTTTCCATAATTAAATTCTTAAACCTTTTACTATGTAGAATTTTTAAAGCCTCGTCAACAGTTATGAGCCTTAAAAACCACTTTTTTAGCTTTATAGGCTTGTTTAAATTTTAAAGTTTTAATATTATGGTGCTTATGAATTTTCGTCAGTGTGTTTTCAGTTTTTTAATATTAAGCGGCTTTATCTTTCTGGAGGCGCAGCAGTCTAATTTGGATCAATTGCTTAGGCCCAGTTTTAGGAATGCTATGCCAAGAATTGAAAAACTTGAATTTTATGCAGCAGATTATCAAAATCACTTTAAAGAAATTTTATTAAAGAATGGGGCGGGCGAATTAAAAATTCAGCGCTATAATAGTACAAATATTTTTATCTATTATATGATTCTGCCGGAAGATCCATTTATTGCCTATCCCCAAAATTCTAATGTTACAGGCGATACAAAAGGGAAAAGGGCAGTGATTGCGGCTTTTATTGACGCCTCTGAAAAAAAAGGCAAATTCGTAGTTGAATACACAATTATAAATCCAAGCCTCAAGCTTAAAGAAAAACAAATTAAAGAAAATTTTGCCAAGACACTTAAAGCTGTTTCTGAAAAAAACGAGAAAGAAATTAAGCTAGTTAAAAAACAAATGGAAGAAGCAAAAAAAATTGAAACAGCAGTGCATGAAAATTGGAAAACACACAGGCTTGAAGGAGATATTTTTCTAATTGTCAAAGAATTAAAAAGCTTCGTAAAAGATTATTTTGCAGACAAAAGAAATATGAAAGAAATTTCTTCTTTCGATTTGGAACTTATTGATGAGAGCAATTTTTACAAAAATGTGACAAGCATATCCAAACAAGTAGAAATTGCCAGGATTTGGGCTGTCAGAAAGAACAAATCTGAAGATATTACTGAGGCAAAATTTTTGATAAGCGTTTATGGCACAAAAATGAAAAAGGCGGGCGTCTATGAAATAAATTCCAGCTCTGAAATAAATTTAAGAGATAAAGACATAGAAAATATTCAGTCGAATATATATAAATCTTTGCAAATAAAGTAAATTTTCTGGCGAAAAAAGTTGCAATGATTGGAGAGATTTGTGAGAGTTTGCGGCTATGAAAAAAATAACATTGGTTTTTGCTTTTGCACTTTCACTTTTGGCGACATCTTGCACAACTCCTGTTGGCGTTGATTCTTCTGCAAATCCTATCGCAACTTACGATCACCTTACCGGAGACTTTTATGGCGACCTACACGGCACACCAGCCTCTGTATTCAAAGCTGCAGACGTTGCTCTAAGAAAGAATTTGGGCTATTTTGGCACAGGTCAAAATACAAAAGCTCCTTCAAAACACGTTATCAGAGTAAGAACTCAACTTGATAAGTTGGTTTATGTTTATATGACACAAAAAGAAGACTCTATGGTTGAAGTCAGAGTTAGTTTAGAAGGTGGCAACCTTGCAGAAGCGCAGGCAATTTTTAATGAAATTGCAAAAGAAGCTCGCAAGCAGTCTGGCCGCTAAGAGCGAAAATGAAGTGGTATAGTTTTTTGCCATATTATTCCGACTTTAAAGTAGGCGGGCTTTTGGCTTGTGCGTACGTTACAGCAATTGCGTCTTTGGCTTTAACTTTTGGGGTTTCAAAACTTTTTAGGCTTAAAATGTCTTTTGAGCAGCTTGCTTGTTTTTGTTTGCTTGCTTGCGGAGCTTTATGGCTAATGCCTGTTTGTTCTTTTATTCCTGAAAAATATTCAAACTACTTTTTGCTTGGAACGCTGTTTATTTATATTGCGTTTTTGAATGTCATTTATGATTTACAGTGGAAAGAAACGCTTATAATTTGGTCGGCTTATGCTGCAGTTCAAATAGGTTTTTATCTCTACATAATAAACAATTTTTAAGATGAATTTTGACGCATTAGATTTTGCAAAAACGCTGATAAAAATTCCAAGCATTTCTGCAGATGTTAGGCATGCCAAAGATGTTCTCATTTGCGCAGAAACTCTGGCTGCAAAACTTACAGACTTGGGTTTTCAATCAGCGCTTGTGAAAACAGATTTGCATCCAATTTGCTGGGCAAAACGCAAGGCAAAAACAGAAGCAAAAATCAGAATTTTGTGCTATGGCCATTATGACGTTCAGCCTGTTGATCCAATTGAAAAATGGGATACTCCGCCTTTTGAGCCTATTGTTAAAAATGGCAGGCTTTTAGGCAGGGGCAGTGCAGACAATAAGGGTCCGTTTCTTTGCTTGCTTGGGGGCTTAATGAAGTTTTTGGAAGCAAACCCAAATGCGCCCATAGACATTGCGCTTATGATAGAGGGCGAAGAAGAAATTTCTAGCCCAAGCATGGAAAAATTTGTTCAGCAAAATAAGGACGAACTTGCATCTTATGATGTAATTTTGCTTAGCGACACTTCAAGCCCTTCAGTTAATCAGATTGTTGTTACAACAGGTCTGCGTGGCGTTTTTGCCTTTGATGTAAAATTTGTGGGTCCTAATTCAGACCTTCATTCAGGAATTTTTGGAGGCGCTGTTTATAATCCTATTCAGGCAATGACAGAGCTTTGCGCTTCTTTGCACAATGCAGATGGCCTTGTTAATATAGATGGTTTTTATGATGACGTTTTGCCAATTTTTGATTGGGAACGCAGGGCGCTTGCAAAGTCTCCTTATGGCGACAAAGAAATACAAGAAAGTTTGCACTTAGAAAGTCTCTATCATCAAAAAGGCGTTACGCCGTCTGAGGCAACACGTTTCTTGCCAACGCTTGAATTTACAGGCATAGGCGGCGGCTATCAGGGCGAGGGCAATAAGTCTGTTATCAGTTCAGAATGTTTTTGCAAAATTTCTGTGCGCCTTGTTCCAAACATGAATGGCGAAAAAATTTTTAAGCTAGTCAAGGCAGAAATCGAAAAGCGTGTTCCAAAGGGAATCAAAGTTTTTGTAAGTTCTCCTGATGGTTTGGGCGACGCTTATTGCGTAGTTCCTCCAAAAAAAGAGGGAGCTCCAAATCCTTATCCTGAAAAGCTAGGCAAGGTTTTTGAAGCTCTTGAAATTTCTGTTTCAGAAAATTTTGGAAATGCACCTTTATACCAGCGCGAGGGCGGCAGCATCCCTTTAATCAGCCTTATAAAGGCGCAAACAGGTTTGGACTGCGTTATGATGGGGCTGTTTACTCCTCAAGATAATTTGCACGCACCAAATGAATCTTTTTCGCTTGAAATGATGGAAAAAGCGATAAAGACTTATGCCTCACTTTTCGAAAAAATTTCAAAATGATAAGTTGTACAAAAACATATTTCGATATTCCCTTTGCGCATCGCCAGCACTTGCACGATGGTCACTGCTCTTTTGTGCATGGGCATAATTGGGATATTTCAATAGTTTTTACTTGCGATAGTCTTGACGAAAACGGCTTTGTTGTAGACTTTGGCAAATTAAAGTTCATTAAAAAATGGATTGATGAAAACCTTGATCACGCCTGCCTTTTCAGCCAGTCAGACCCTCTTAAAGATGTTCTGAAAAATGCGGCTCCACAGGCTTGGCATATTTATGAATTAGAGTCTTGCTCTTGCGAAGGTTTGGCAAATCATCTTCTAAAAATTTTTGATGCGCTTGTGCGTGAGAATACGCAAAATCGTGTTTGGGTAAGCCAAGTCAGTGTAAGTGAAGACAAAAAAAATGCAGCTTGTGCATACAATAAATAGATGAATTATCCTATTGTTGAGACCTTTTATTCTGTGCAAGGCGAAGGTTGTTTTGCGGGCAGCCCTGCGTTTTTTGTGCGTCTTTGGGGATGTCCTGTTAAGTGTCCTTGGTGCGATACCAAAGATTCTTGGGAAAGCAAAATTAATTTGGATTTGTCTGAAATTGAAATTGTTAATTTTGCTTCAAAAACAAGTGCCGAATTTGTAGTAATTACAGGCGGCGAACCCGCAATACACGAGCTTGAGCCTCTGCTTAGCGCCTTTAAAGCCAAGGGCATAAAAGTGCATCTTGAAACTTCAGGTTTTTGTAAAAAAGAAAATGATTTTGATTGGATAACAGTTTCTCCCAAGCTTTTTTCAAGAGTGGACGAAAGCTTTCTTGAAGCCGCAGATGAATTTAAATTTGTGGTAGATTCTATTGAGGAAATAGAAGAATATCTGGAAAAATTTGCAAAGTATATACCATCAAAAAAAGCTGTTTTTCTTACGCCTCAGTGGGGCAAATTTGAAGATAAAAAACTTTTAAATGCGCTTATTGAAACTGTAAAAGCTAAAGGCGCTCCTTTTAGAGTTGGGCTTCAGGTTCACAAATTTTTAAGTGTAAGATAATTTGAGCTGCTTCTAGAAGGGCAGTTTCATTTTCTTTTGTATTTCTTCTAAATTTGCGCCCTTTGTTTCTGGGAAGAATATTGCAACTACAAAGAATTGTATAAAGGTCACGCTCGCAAAGATAATAAATGGCAGACTGGGGCTAATGTCAGAAATTAGTGGGAAAACTTGAGCCACTAGGGCGCAGAATATCCAATGCGTTGCACTTCCAAAAGACTGTCCTTTTGCACGCACATTATTGGGAAAAATTTCAGAAATATAAACCCAAATAACTGCTCCCTGGGAAAGGGCAAAAAACGCAATGTAAGTAATAAGCGCCCAAAGCAAAAGGTGTTGATGAGAGTTTGTATAGAAAATCCACGCAACAAAACTTAAGGCAAAGCAGGTGCCCAGAGCCCCTATTAAAAGCAGTGTTTTTCTGCCAAGTTTGTCTATGAGTGCCATTGCAATAAGCGTGAAAACAAAATTGGTAAGCCCAATAAGAACAGATTGCTGTGCGCTGGAAATTTTATCAAAGCCTGCAGAATTAAATATGCTGTTAAGATAGTACAAG
>JAVBSE010000024.1:0-3540 GCA_031547315.1 Opitutales bacterium | reverse complement strand
AGATGGCACTGAAACCAGGGTCAAAAATGTTTTAATCTATAAAGAAAATTTTGGAACATTCTATGCAAAGCTTACCATAGTTACAAAAAATCAAGATGGCGAAAATATTATTGAGATAGATTCCAGACCAAGCGACGCCGTGACTATGGCTTTGCGCCAAAAAGCTCCGATTTTTGTTTCAGAAGATGTTTTAAATAAGCTTGAAGATGTCAGCGAAGTACTGCAAGAAATAAGGAATAAAATTTTATTTTAAACCTAAAAAATTTCCGCTGCTTGATGAATCTTTTTGAAAAAAATATCCCCGCCACAGCAATGGCGCCTATGCAAGATGTAAACGATGCTTCTTTCCTTAAGATTATTGCAGAGTATGGAGCGCCAAATATTTTTTTTGCAGAATATTTTAGAGTGCATGAACATTCGTCTTTGGACAAACCTGTGCTTGATGCAGTTTTGTCTAAGCCAAAAAACACTCCTGTTTGCGCCCAATTTATAGGAGAAAATATTTTCGACTTAAGGCGTGTGGCAAATTTGCTTTCTGCGTATGAAGACGTTGAATTTTTAGATTTTAACATGGGCTGCCCCGCCCCCAAAGTTTACAGAAAAAATGTGGGCGGCGGGCTTTTAAAAGAGCCAAAAAAAATAAGGGAAATTCTTTTTGCCTTGCGTGATTCTTGGAAAAAAACTCTTAGCGTAAAACTTAGAATAGGTTTTGAAAATAAAGACAGTTTTTTTGAAATTTTAGAAATCATAAACGAAAGCGGCGTCGACTTTGCCTCGCTTCATGGACGCACAGTCAAGCAGCTTTACAGAGGCGATGTAGATTACGAAGCAATCAAACAAGCTGCCGAATTTTTAAAAATTCCCCTCTTTGCAAACGGAGATTTAAAGACTGCAAAAAAAGCCTTAGAAGTGGCAAACTACACCAAAGCAAAAGGCGTAATGATAGGCAGACACGTAATCAGAAACCCTTGGATATTCAGACAAATTTCAGAATTAAAAAACAATCAGGAAATGTTTAAGCCCACACTTTCAGACGTGTTTTCTTATATTTATAAGATTTACACTATGACAATTTCTGAAAATCCAAACATTAAAAAGGCAGATGGCAGGCTTAAAAAATTTTTGAACTTTATTGCTGTAAGCGTGGATGAAGACGGAGCGTTTTTAAATGAAATGCGCCACACAATAGGACTTGCCCCGCTTATGAAAGTCTGCGAAAAACATTTGCTTTCAAAGCCGGATAAATTCTATTCAGACGAACCCTACCCCACACTTTGCGCACGTCCAAATCACGAAAATTAAAATGACAACTAAAGAGCAAATTAGAATTCTTTCAGAGCACCTAACGCCAGAGCGTTTCGCAAAAATGCAGTATGCTGCAAACAATAGAACAAAAAAACTTTCAATAATTTTAGAAGACATCTTTCAGCCCCATAACGCAGCAGCAGTCATGCGCAGTTGCGATGCCTTTGGCGTACAAAATGCCTACATCATAGAAAACAGATACCCACTTAAAATATCTAACAGCGTAGATATGGGCACTTCAAAATGGATGAACATAAAGCGCTTTAAATCTGCAACCTGCACTACTGCGTTTGAAGCAAAGCAGCGCCCGCCAAATGAAGCAGATGCAAAAAATACTAAAGAAGCCTTAGACTTTGTGAAGTCGCAAGGCTACAGAATTGCTGCGGCAACTTTGCGTGAAGACTCTATAGACTTAAGCGATATTCCCACAGATAAACCTCTTGCAATAATGATAGGCACTGAGCTTACAGGACTTAGCGAAACTGCCCACAAAGAAGCAGACATTGCGTTTAAGATGGATATGCTTGGCTTTGCGCAGAGTTTAAATTTGTCGGTATTTTCTGCGCTTTGCATAAGTACGCTTTCCAAAAAAATAAGAGAAAGCAACGAAGATTGGAAACTCCCAGAATCTGAAAGAGATGAGCTTCTTTTAAACTGGCTAAGAATCAGCGTTAATTCTGCAAAGAACATTTTAAAATTGTAATAAAAAAAGAGAGTTAAATTTATAACTCTCTTTTCTTTTTTTAAACTACTTAGCAGCCCCCCGACCCAAGTAAAATGGAATCAGAAAAGATATAAACGCTGTCTGAATAGAATCTGGCAAATAGAAGCCCTGCACTTTGTGAAAGCTTGTGCTTATCCACTCTGGAAACAAGCCCCAAAGCCAGCCACCGCAGGTTTCACGCTGTTCTACCTCAACAGGAATATTGCTAAAAAATGCAAATATAAATGGCGCTACAATTATTGTAAAAGCGCAGCCAAAGTAAATCATACGCCGTATGACTTTGCCTGCATCTGCGTCCCTTACTGAAGCTTTGTCGGCACTGTCATCTTGTATTACTGTTTTTTGGCTAAGTATATTTAGCATATTATTTTGATGTTCGGCATAATTTTTATATATGCTTGCTATCATAGTTGCAATGAACCCTGCCCCTGCAGAAATGCCTGCCGAGGCGGGATCGAATATTGTAGTTATGTCTGTCATTAATTTTTCTTTCTTATATTTTTTTACATTGCCCACGTGCCTTACGGGGCGCTGCTAAATATAACAAAGAATAAAAAAAGTACCAAAACTACTTTTGATACTTTTGATACTTTTGAACTGTTTGATACTTTTGAGCTAAAAACGACTACTTTTAGTCAAAATTCATTTCGTCTCTTAGATAAATGCCTACATCAATAAATCTGCCGCCTGCAGTGTCCCTGCAATAGACAGCTATAGTGTTTTCCGCATCCGGCTTTATTGCGTTAAGTGCAGCTTTTGTGATAGGAAAATACTCATAGTTTGTAATGTAGCCGCCCTTATTAAATGCTTTAACGTTGTTAATAAACACGTCTACATCTTCGTCATGAAAAACACGCAGCATGAGGCGGGAAATTTCGTCGCCGGAAAGCTTTGGCATTTTGAATTTTTTGCGCAAACAAATTTCTGAAACAGTTCTGCCTTCTTTGTCTTTAACAGAACCATCTGCCGCAGGCCAAGGAGTTTTGCCTTTAATTCCTGCTGCGTCGCCAAATGGAGCGTTGCCTGACTGCCACTTAGAGTCATCAAAATTAATCTTGTCCCAACCGCCTGAGGGGCGTGGGCCGTAATGGAATTTCCAGACTTGCGCCTCTGTTTCTGACGTTGGCAAGACTGCGGTAAACTTTGGCATAGTAAAATTAAAGGTATTTATTTTTGCCAATTTTTTAAAATCTACTTTTGCGATTCTGTCGTAAGTTAAGAGTCCATTTATTTCTGTCATTACGTCAGTAGTTTCTGTATAGATTACGCCTGCAAGCCCTTGCTCTTTACGCATTTTTGCAATCTTGTCGTAAAACTCTGCATACTTAAAAAGCAGTTCTTCTTCAGAACTTACATCCATGTAGCCGCTGCCTTTATTTTCAAACCACATGTGCCCTGGAACTTTCATACCCACGCCGCCAAATTCGCCGCAAATAAGCACTTGGTTTAGGTTTGGATTGTCTGTTGAATACGTTGGCGTAATTGGCGCAGGGTAGTTATGCGTGTCTAAT